>JAEOUI010000470.1 GCA_016839425.1 Promethearchaeota archaeon | reverse complement strand
TTTTCTCTCTTCTTAATTAAGAAAATCTAAAAAACTTTGTTTTAACTTGAAATAATTCAAATTCTTGCTTAGAAACTCGTTTTTGTTCCTTTCTTTCAAGATTGAATTCGTGATACGCAATCTGTATGGGACAGGGCGTGCAACCCGAATGTTCGGGCATTATTCTTTTTGAGATTAAATATTTGTGAAAAGGGCGAACTGAGAATATATCTCGAAAAGGATATGCGTGATATACTTTTCCGTGTCTTTCGTGCAATCTTATATGGGTGTCTTTTTTTCTTAATTCTGCTAGTCTGGTTCCTCGATTTGTTGATTCGTAAGGACATAAGGAAGAGATCACGACTGAAGTTTCTTTATTAATGTTCTTAGAATACCATCGTCTAGAAGGTTTCTTTTTCAGGATTTTACAACAAGGAATCAAATCTCTAAAGTTCTTTTTTCCCATTTCTAAATATTGTTTTATAGCATCGATTTGATTTAACGAATCTCGTATGATATCCCCTACTCTTTTTCCCTTGAGATCAGGTATTATCTCGTTGTAGGAGAAATCTGTTCTTTTGATAATGGTTTGAATGAGTTTTTTAGTTTGTCTAGATTCCAAGTAGGTCTTGTTATGCAAAAGACACACATTCTCAAAGCCTAACTCGTTGAGGAGCAAAGCAGAAGTCGTTGAATGATATCCTCCTGAAATCAAACAATATATGGTTTCAAATTTTGAAATTTCTTTGATAAATTCTTGGGTGAACAATAAATTTTTGATCTTTTTTAAATCAGACAATTTATTCTGACGAGAAATTTCTATTATATGGGCCATGATTTTTGTTTTAAAAATTAATTTTTTTTATTGCAAAAAATTTACAATCCTTGCAATTTTCAAAATCTTGTAGAAATATTGATTTTTTCAAGCAGAAGGGATACTCTGACAATTTCAACTTGTAGAAATACCTGCATTTCTTAGGTGTTATTTTTATATTCGTTTTCGTAATAGATTTCATTATTCAAATCATTTTAAAGATCCTAAATAAAAGTAATTCCATCGTTTAAATAGATGATCTAAAGATTTAGATCTTCAATGTATTTTTGGAAATATTCAGGTCTTTTCGAACTTGGAGCGTAGAATTCCCATTTTCTATTGTCAACAGTAACTTTCTTGTTGTATTTCTTTTCTAATTTTTTTAGATAATGAATAAGATGTTTATTAGCACCATATACATGAATCCATTTTGCCTTCGAGTTTTTGAAAGCGTAAGGTATTGCGTGTTTTAAAAACTCGTTTATTCCCCGTTGTTTGCAAATATTGCCAAGCCCCATGAAATTAGAAGCAATATCTAGCTCGTTATATTTATCAAACCATTCCTGAAAACTCCAATAATCGTTATATCTATATTGGACGGTAACGATATATTGTGAATGGGAACTAAATCTTTGAGCGTTTTCCCAACTTTTTCTCAAGAAAAGCTTTGTATATTTCTCGTTCATATCGCACGGATAATCGAACGAAAAAAAATGATTGGACGATAAGGTTTCTAAGAAATCGTTTATATCTATTTTTTTCTCCCATTTATAACAAGGAGAATCAATGAGATCGAACACTCCTGGATCGATCAAGATAGTCTCGTAGGGAGTGAAATCTCTGATTTTAAGGTATTTCGATATTTTCGTGATCAAATATGGCCAATTGTATATTCCGGGCGAACCATAATCGTAAGTATAAAAATGCATTTTCTAGTCTTTTTTCTTTTCTTGCTTTTTACGCCTTTCATGCAGACAAATCGAGCAGATGTTTAGGGTTTGATGTACCCACATTTCAGGATCACTTCTTCCACAGTTTTTACAAGTACCCATGATCATTTTAAAAGTGTATTGATGATATCCATTTCAGAGGAATACTTGAGAAGTTTAAATCCTTCGAGCACATTCATTTTCTTTGATAAGAGAATGAGATTAATATTTTCGAAGCCTGAGATCGTTTTTTTTAATTCAGTCAATCTATCAATTTTCTCTTCTTTTAATTCCAATGCTAAATGAACTTTGAAGCGTCCAAACGACTTGCATTGCTCGTTTATGGCGTTTAATAATCTCCTAACACCTATTTCGTGAAGAGTCGTGTTATTATTAAAAATTAAAAATTCCAAGCTTTTTATCACGCTCGTTATCTTATCCCCATAACCCTTGTAGAAAATTTGAAATTCTTTTGAATGATTAACATAGTCAAAGCATTGGTTAATGCTTGAGAGAGCGTCTTCTATTGGATTAGCTACGAATATAATATTCTCTCTTTTTCTAACATAGTTTAAAAGAATCTTCTTTATTGACTTGTCAACGAACATTTTCTTTTCTTGAAATTTCTGTTCAAACGCCTTTGAATTTGGAGTTTTAAACATTATTCCATCAAATTTAATTAAATTTTCTATTTTTCATCACCTTTGTTAAGTTGCTCGCTTTTGAAATAAAAACGAGTTTCAATCCTTATATTTATATCGAAGTCGTTTAAAAAGGTAACAGATCAGTGTGCTTGATTTGAGGTAACTTGTCCGAAACAAGCTCGCTTACCGTCGAATCCGAGCCGTCAGGAAGCTTGAGCACGATTTCTTGAAGGAATTCTTGCTCAACCGTGCGGATGCCAAATTCTACGGAAGTAAATCGTGCCTTCAAGTAATAAAATAAGGCGCGATATACTTGTTTTCTGAATCTCTCTTCTTTTGGATAATTGAATTTAAACCTGAAAAGGTATTCTTTTCCGTCCCGAAGAAGTATGAATTCGATTATTCCGTTTTCTCTATTCTGTAAATCGAATCCCTTCCAATCCATACTTATTAAGGATTCTTTTTATATCTTCTTGCGATTTTGACACGCTAACTTTCGTGCCATAATAATTTAGCTTGTTCCACTTGATTTCCAATTCAGATCCCTCCGTTTAATTCTCGATAAACCGTAATTATAACTAAATCGATGTACTCTTGGCGACCAGTAATATAAGACATTGGTTCACCGTTAATCACGCAATCGGTATTAAATTCCTCAAGAACTTCTCTTATTTCTCTTAATTTTCGAACCTTTTTATCGATACATTTTAATAAAATCTTCTTTACATCGTGTTTAAAATCGTTTTCCTGAAGCGTTATCATTTTATTTCCTCGTCTATAAATTTTTGATTAAATCTTGTATGGATGTCTTGTCGGTAATCCTTTTTATTGATTTCAAAACCAATAAACTTTATGTTTAAAATCTTGCACGCCATTAAATATGATCCTGAACCGGCAAACGGATCTATGACTGATTCTGGATTTAAATGTTTCAGGACAAAAAGAGGTATTTTTGTACCTTTTGGGGATGGGTGCTTGAACATTTTTTTTTCCTTGTTGCAAAATCCCCATTCAAGCGTGTATGGTTCAACGGTTTCTATCTCAGGATCGTCGCATAATTCAATGGTTTGATTTCCCTTTGAGTTATAGCGTTTTGCTATAAAATCGTAGGGTAATTTTTTATCCTGGTCGAATTTTCCAAAAAATAGATATGTAGATTTTCTGCTTCTTTTAGCGACCTTGCTCGTTGAAAATCCATTTTTCCACAATACCGGAACATCGCCAATTGGATCTGCGTTCCGATACCAAAATTTCTTGTGGTCTTCTGGAATTACCAAGACCATCCTCTTTACGATTCGATCTGCTTCCCAAAACCATTTTAAAGTAAATTCCTCGTCAATGGTATCTGGTGAATCGTCAAAAAAGACCTTGTTTTCTTGATTATCTAGGGTTCTACCAAGATATTGTCTCTTATTCGGTTTCATGTCTTTTCCCCACGGATAATCCGTGAACAAAAGGTCTATGCATTTATCTGGGTAAGAAGGCATTCCTTTTTTTTCATCGAGGCAATCCACATAATGTACCCTGTTCCAGACGACTTTTTCTATCGCGATAAATCACCTTGGTAGATAAAATAAAGGATTTTCTCAAAGGCTTGCGTTCTTGTTAATTCTGGGATGCAAATTGTTGCGAATCTGTCTAGAAATTCAGTTAGTTTTACAGGTATTATTATTGTAAATCTAATTTCTGCACTATCTGGATATCGTTTACCTTGAATATTAATGGCTTTTGTATCATTCATTTTTTCAAAATCATATAAAAGTTTCTCACAAGCTTGAGATTTATTTAATTTTGGTATGTTTCTTTTTCTGTATGTGTCAATATAGCTTAAAATTTCTTCAGGTAATTTTACCGTTATTCTTTTGTAACCATCTTTAACCCGAATGCAACCTTTTTCTATCATCAAGATTATATTACGCAAGAATATATTTAAATATATGGTCGTCCTTAAATATTACTCAGTATATTTATAAAACATATAATTACCTTTTGGTGATGAAAAATAGAAAATTTAAAAAAAGAATTTGAGATGTTAAATAAGCAAGTCGAGTCGTTCTCTGAAAACGCAATTCTATATTACTATAAGATTAGCGTTCTTTTAGAGCTTGTTGGAAAAAGAATTGAACAAGAATACGAATCGTGGATAGAGTTTAAACACGATGATTTTGTTTATATCAAGGACAATGCAGGAATACTAGTTCAGAAAAATGAAGAGAAGGTTTTCTTTCAAGCAAATAATCTAAAAGTTATAAGCTATAAGAAGGGTAAATGGGAAAGATTTTTATTGAATGGTTTTGACGAGTTTCTAAAATCAGAATATAGAAAAAAGCAAATCGAGGAATACAAGTTTAAAATAAAGCTTATAAAGGAAAACTTTTCTTGGGGTGATTAAAGTGGAGAAAAATCAAGAAAATGTTGGATTCAAAAACGATATTCAGTTTTCAAATGTCAGGCGTTATCTTGCTCTCGATATTTTAAGAGGACTCTGTTTATTAATAATGGTGCTTGATCATTGCTTTGACAGATTAGGTTTTGAACAATCCATTGAGATTTTTGGGACTTCGTATAGATACGCTAATGGTATTTTTTTCGTGCATCGAATGTTTAGCCATCCTATCTTCGTATCTTTCTTGCTCCTTGCAGGCATGGGTATTGCGATCCGGCAATGTCGTAAAAAAGATAATTTTCGAAAGGAACTATTAATTCGAGGCATCATCATACTCGTATTACAATTTAGCGTTGAAAGCGTGGGATGGCTTTTTTTCCCTCTACCAGCATCGCCCGATGGGGAATTTCTTTATTTAGGAATTCTCTATCTAATAGGAATGTTTTATTTATTAGGAACATTAATTTCGCTAATTCCAAGCTCAAAGGGAGAATATTTATTGATAATACCGGCAATAATCTTGTCAATACTTGTTTATTTCTTGGTAAAATTAGTACCCGTTTCCGTAATCTCTCTTTTTTTCTTACATCAAGGTGAAAGAAGCGTGGTAGCGTCGTTTTTCCCATTGCTACCATTGCTACCAATCTTATTCGTAGGAATTGCGATAGGTAGATTATTCGAAAAAAGAGGCGAAAAAGACACGACGAATAAACTTTGCTTGATTGGAATAGTGATGATAATTCTTGGAATAATTCTACGATACTTCGATATTGGTACGCTTAGCGAGTGGAGGAATTGGGGAGACATCCAGCAATTTTTTAGCTTAACTAAATATCCTCCTTGTTTGGTCTCATTATTGGTTTGGTGTGGTTGGGCATTTATTTATTTGTTTGCTATTTCTAGGATTGTAAACAAGGTTGCATCGTTTAAAGAAAAAAGAAACACGATTAAAACACCAAGAATATTTTCGACGATTGGAAGTGCGAGCATGTTCTTTTATCTTTCACATCTCTATCTTGTTGGATTGATGGGATATTTTTTTATAATAAAGGAGCTTTATTTCAGTTTTATTTTAGCTTTTATTGTAATCCTAATCGAATATATCCTGTGTAAAAGATATATCCTTTTCAAAAAGAAGCATTATAAATATCTAAAATATTTTTAATTTTTTAATTTTTAATTTATCCAGGTGATAAAAGCGATTTTTCGTTGCGTCGAATGCGATAAAGAATACCGTAGTAGAAATTGGGCGGAAAACCATAAAAGAAAAACTGGACACGATTTTGAACAGATAGATCCCAGACTTGAAAGGAAAAGCGATTTTAATTACGATTTAAACGAGATCATTGAATCTTTAAAAGCTTCAAAAATGGATTTAGACCAATCAGATTTGATCGAACTCCTCACAATATTAAAAAAAGACTTGTGGTTTACGAGTGTGAGCCTCAGAAAGACATTAACAATGATTGGTGCGAAGATAAAGGATCTTTCTTTTTTAGAATGTTTGATTGATTCGGTAAAAACGGACGAAAAGGATGAAAGGATCAAGCTCGTTTCAGAAAGAGTTGATAAAGCTCTTTTCGTGTCGATTAAAGAAAGAATAGATTTAGAGAACGAGATAGAAAGATTAAAGAGAGAGGTAGGACAGGTTTAAAAACAATTCGGTTCTGGTGATGAAATGAATAGTTTCCCATCCCACCTCAATAGATAATAATTATTTTACTCGTATATAACCTTTTGCGATCTATTTAAATTAAGGGATTAGTTTTATTAAGAACGATCCAATTTTACCCTTCATGGTCGAAGATTCAACAACAATTAAAACCGAAGAATTATCGGAAGGACTGCAAACATATAAAATAATCAATGTGTGTTGCGATAAAATGAAAGAAGAGATAAACTTTTTCAGTTTATATAATCTTAAAGAATGTCCTTTTTGTAATAAAAAAATTGTTTTTGAAAAATGATTTCTTAACATCCTCTAGCCCATGAAAATAAAAGTAAAAAAAATTAAAAGGTTATGATTTGAAAATATTCGTTATAACCCATTGTTGTAAATGACGAAATTGGGATGTCAATATCGAAATGTGGGGTGTGAAAGTGGCGATAAATCGTGACCTCAAAAACAGAGCAGAATTCCCAGATTAGTGTTCCCCCGTTAATGATACCCGTTCCATCGAAAGACGGTATTGGAAAAACCTTTATGGCTTGAGTCTCCATTACCACCTTGTATTTAGAACCTATTCCTTCGTATCGAGCGTTTGCAGGAAAATAACCTAGTTCGGGCATTATCTCAAATGGGACGAAGTTCGAGTACTCAATCTGTACGGATTTAAAATCGTCAACAATTTTCGAGCCGAAAGCAAGAATTCCCCACTCTGCTCTTTGAACCGTTCGATTACCGTCTGTACACTGTGCGATGTCTATTGACCACCCATATGCTTTATCTTGAGAAACTTGTCCCCAATCGAATGTAACAGAGTCTCCCCATATATAGCTCATCCAGTTATGGTCGTGATAACCATAACCGTTTATGGTAAAGACATCTTGATCGATCTGGATGGTTCCAGTTACCTCGTTCTTGAGCGAACCAATAACCCAATTCATGAAAGAGGGTTGATAGATGCAATCTTCCATGTCGATATAGTAAACATCGCTAGGCTCTACTTTTGGTGTAAAAATAAGGTCAATAACGCAGGATTGCGGATTGTATTCGTCGGCTACCCTTTCAAGATGCACGAGGAAGTTTCCGTCTTCCATGTAGCAATAGTCTTCTGCGAGTACATACATTGCAGGATCTTCCATAGAGGTTTCAATGTATTCTAAGGGTGCGTATTTATCCGGTGCAATGAAGTAAAACGGCATGTAAGGATCGTTGATATTTGCTAATTCTATTAAAGTAGATCCGTAGATATCTTGCGTGGTATACGATATTATTCCTGTTAATCCCGTAGTTTCGTCCACGAAGTTGAAATAAAGCCATTCGTCCCAAGCAAATCTATCTTCTCGATTAGGTTCGTGAAATACATCGTCAGAATAATCCCAACTGTTCTTAGGACAACAACTTGTACTTAACCCCGTGGATTCGTCGTTGCTGGTATTTACAATCGGTTGTATTCCAATAAAAGCAACCGAAGAAATTGCAAATACACATAGGCAAAAAATTAAAAACTTTTTTGACATGTTTTTCTGATCCTTTAGAACGCTAATAAAGGTATTCAACGATTTAAATAGAAAGTTTTATTATATTGATTAAATCATGGCCCATAATTCTAAGTAAAAAAAAAGGTAAAAATCTAATATTTTTTAGAGCCTATTGATTTAAAACTATAAAAAACTAAGTTTTTTCATGGAAGTAGTAAATATTTCTAAGAAAAACGGAAAAAGACCTGAATACGATATTTACATCGGTCGAGCAATTTACAGGGGAACCGAATTTACCGAAGACTCTAAATGGGCAAATCCCATTCCTTATAAAAGAATTGGAATTGACATGTGTTTGAATTTTTTCGAACAATACGCAAGAAAAGTTCTCTGGGACGATTTAGAAGAATTGGATGGAAAGCGATTAGGTTGTTTTTGTATCACGACAAAGGAAATTGAACCTTTAACATGTCATGGGCAAGTTTTAATGAAATTATTGAGGGAAAAAAAAGCTTTAAATCCTCGTCTTTAACATTTCAATTTTACTTTTAGCTTTATTTTTTTCGTTCTTATCGTAATTAGGATTATTTGTAAAAGCAATGTAAATTATATTTTTGAGTTTTTCTTTGTTGACAGTTTTTACTTTCAAACGATTTATGAATGTTTCGGTTTTCCAATCGTGAAGATCTAAAATATAACCGTCTTTTCTTTTTGACACATTCTTACATTCATATAAACACATTATTGGGAAGTCTTTTAATTCCATCTATTTCTCGATCTCCTCGATATAGTCTAAGATTTGATCGCATGTGGCTATTGTCGCTTGATTATATCCTGCATCGTATTCAGAAACAGGACTTAAGCAAGACGCATAATCCTTGCATTTATTTACATATGTTTTTATTTTTTCAATAAGTTCCTTTTGGCTCATTTTTCTCGCTCAAGATTCGACAATCTTCGTAATTTGGACAATCGTAATCTTCACAATCGAAATAAATAGGAAAGCATTCTTTCTGCGTTAGAGTACCATTGCATTCTCTTTCATATATGTGGTTAGGAATCATTCTTCTTCGACCTCAATTTCTGTTAACATGTCAAGGAGGCAAGAATTCGGATTGTCACAATACATCATGCACTCAGAATGGGTGCATTCTCCCTTTTCTTTATTCTTCATGTAGATGCATTTTTCCTTAATCATATCTATGATTGTTTCAAGATCCATATTACTATAATAGTAATCGTCGTATATAAGCATTGCTACTGGTATAATAATCTGATAATTGATCTTAATTAAAACGAAGATATTTTACGGGACTCTTAATTCTTCAGGGAACCACCAGAGAAATTCTTGGATAATTACATTAAATAAAGTAGGGAAAATAAATTAAATATATAAGTCTGTACCTGAAGATTTAGTATCATCAATCTTTTCTTGAATTACACCTTGAAAAATTTCACCAAATATTGTTCCTATATATAAAAATGTGAAATATAAATGTTTCAATTCTTTCCAAAAATCAAAATTATTCACAGTGAGCTTCAAGCGATTAAACATTATCACAAATGTATTGCTAGTTTTATCGTCTCTTTGCAAGTTATATTCAATATCTCGCATTAGACAAACCTTCCTTATTTGAGTTCCTAGTTTTTTAAATTCGTTTTTATTAGCTAACTTTTGAATCTCTTCTGGTTTAAAATTTATTCTACAATTTAATTGAACAAATTCTTGATTTTCTGCTTTTATTACTTGAAATCCTGGGTTGTTTGGACTTTTTGGATACGAAAATATTAAAACGAATTCTAATCCTGGAAGTTGTTTTTCTTCAATAAATGTTCCTTCAGTATCGATTAATTTCCTAAATCGATCTTTTAATTTGTTTTCTGAGATTTTTGACACCACTAGATATTTTATTATTGAAAATATATGGAATATTAAATATATAAAAGGAGGGATTTAAGGATTAATAATTATAGTCTGTAGCACTGATTGCAAACTTTTCTTTTTTCAGTTAAAATAAAAATATTTAGCCGGAAATCTTTTTTTTCCAGACTCGACCTTGTTTTTAATTATGTTTTTCCAGTCTTCTTTTTCAAAACCGATTTCGTAGCCAATACTGTTTCTTCCCAAGTTAGACGCAACTTTACTCGTCGTTCCCGATCCCAAGAATGGATCTAATATCGTGTCGCCTACAAAAGAATACATCAAGATCAGTCGTCTAGGCAATTCTTCAGGGAACATTGCGTCGTGAATGTCTTGGTTCACACCAGGGAAATTCCAGGTATCTTTAAAAAAAAGTCTCCATTCTTCTAGAGAAATTCTTGACAGTTTTTTTATTTCGGGATCTGGGCGTGGATCTCTTCCTTTCTTTCTAAAAATTGCTATGTATTCTCTGTTAAGAAAGAAATACCCGTTCCTAGGGTAATAAATCGAACCCATCACATGACCTCCCCCCGAAGTATTGGAAGTTGAGACCTTATTCCAAACGATTGAACCTAAATATACAATATCGTCGTTCCCTTGAAGCAATTTATTAACAAGCATCGAATGCAATGGAACGATTTGATAAGGACGATTTTTAGTACTACTAAGGAATTGATCGCCAATATTAACGCAAAGCTTACATCCTGGATGTAAAGTTCGAATACAATCGTTTAAAATTATCATTAATCTAGAAAAATATAGATCTAACGTATCGTGAAATCCTATTTGATTAAGGTTACCATAGTCTTTGATGTTCCAATAAGGAGGTGAAGTAACCATCAAGTGAACGGAATTTTTCTCGAGATTGGTCAAGTTAGAATTATCGTAATAATGAACTTGATGTTCCGTGAAAACAGTTGCACTCATTTTTTAATCCCATTTAAGTAATAATCCAAAAATCCTAAGTCGATAGCAATGATTACAATATGGTTTAGAACCTATCGTTCCAGCTCTATTCTTGTCGTTTAATTCCGTTTTACAATCCTTACAAATCTCTTTTAGTTCCATTTTTTCAAATCCTCATGTATTTTAAATAGCTTGATTCTTTTTTAATTCCTCGTAGCAATTCATGCAATAAGCTTTAGGACAATCGTCAAGATCAATAAAAATTCTTTCTCCTATTTCTAACACCCTTTCGCATTCCCAACATTGTGGTGTTCCAGATACTCTCTCTAGAAGTTTTACGATCATTTGTAATTTAACCTCTTTTGTTCAATACATTGTTCACACAAGAAAAAAAGACCCTCTCGAATGGAATGAAACCATCTTCCATCCACACTTCTTACAAGTTGATTTGTCTTTCCTTGGCTCTCTCAATTATAAACCCTCTTTTTTGTTAAATGCATTGGTTAATAATGCCAATATTCCCCCCGGTTTAAGAATAATTCTTGAGGTTCTTTGTTTGAATCTGCTTGTTTTCTCGTTTTTACATAAAATACCTGCTCCAATTTCACAGATAGGATCTTTTTCGAATCCTTTATAAAATATTGCGTGTTGACATTCTTCACATTTTGGTATCATTCTTAAATTCCTTTATTTTTTAGTTTATTATTTGAACACTTTTTCGAGTAAGTTAATAGATCCCTAAATTCTCGTTTAGGTTCTAAAGGTGTTTGAGCTTTTTTTATGTCCTGATATGACTTTCCAACAAAAATCCGTATGGAGGTTTTTTTATCTCTTAAATACGATACAGAGCTCATTGTCCAACCGTATGATGATATTATATTTTCTATATCGCTTAAAATATCGTGGAGTTCATCGTGTCTCAGGCTTGCTTCTTCTTTTAGAGTTTTCATGTGCATCAACTTATTTTCTTGACCTTAATCATTTTTTGTTATCACTCCGTGAATTTTTTCCATATGTGAATCGTATTCTCCGTATTGTAAGACCATTCCACAAATATCGCATTCTGTCGGAGCAAATTGACAAACATCGCAAATAGCCTCACCAAATATTTCACATCGTTCGTAATTAAAATCGTCCAATTCAAAATACTCACATTCGCTCATAACCTATACCTCCATGTTTGAATTTCTATGATTGCTACATACGGGTTCGTCAAAGGGTTGATCAAGCATTGATGTCTTACATTTTCCTTTCTTCCAGTTGTATTGAATACAATTTCCACATACTTTATGGAATATGATCTTCACTCTCCCTGCTCCTCCTTTATTCGTGGATGAAAATCACAATAATTACAATTATTGTCCTTGTTTTTGCACTTTCTTTTTTTGTTAAATATACATCGATATTTACTCATCGTTAAAGATCCTCCTTCTCAGGCTTGAACTCGTGATTTGCTCTTGCGTCTTGTCTATGTTCCTGACAGACGGGATGCCAACAATAATGAAGACCGCATTTTTCGCACCAATTTGAAGCGTGAAAAGGCTCGTCGTGAAACCTTAATTTTCGGTGATGCTTTACTTTTCCATCGTATAATTCGATATTATTTGTCATGGTTTTCCTCTTAAATTATTAATAATAAGAATCGTCATAACTCGTTGGATCTGGATACGATAGCGAAAATTCGTACTCGCAAGCCGGACATTTAAAAGGAGTTACATAATCTCCTAAATAATCTCTGCGAATATTTTCGTGATTTAGAATTTGTCCACATTTAATGCATTTTATTTGCTTGGTTCCAACGAGACAAAGAATTTCGTTCCAATGTTCTTGAGCTTCGTTTTCTCGATATTCATCGTTGCATTTCTTACAAAAACAATTAAAAACACCCCATTCAGTATATTCAGAAGGAAAGAGAACCTTCTGTAACGAATTGCATTTTGAACAATAAAGATCTGATTTACAAGTATCTTTATAAACGCAATTACACGGCTTAGGTGCGTTATTTGTTTTTTGGATCAATTTACGATTAGACCTCCATTTTCGTCAAGAATGTCCTCGACATGCCCAAAGTGAAGTTTAAAAGTTAACTTGCATTCAGGACAATCAAATTCTAATTCGTTTTCTGAATCTCTTCTAATATTTTCAGGGCCTAGGTCGCGTTCGCACTGAACGCATTTAATTTTTTCAAGCTTGATGAGAGGTTCCCAGAAATCCCATAATTCTTTATTTTTCTCCAATCTTACCTTTTCGTTGCATTGAGAACATAAACACTTGCCATACTTGGCGTTGAGCGAGCGTTGAACGCTGGAAAACATCCCGCAACCTTCACATTGCTTCTTAATATCAGTGCAATATCCCATGTGATGACAATGACAATAACCATTTCCTAAAATGGCGTAAAACTTTTGCCTGATCTGAACTACAGGATCGTTCATTTCAATTTTATCACCGGCAAGCTTTTCTATGAATTTTCGGACATCATCAATTTTATACCGGGAGACAAATTCGTCCCACGACATCCAATTATCTTCGTCTTTCACTTTCGATCGTCTCCAATAATTTTTAAGATCTTCTTCGCAATTCTTTGATTAGGAATAAAGGTACTTATTTCCGTTCCAATGCCCTTCTTAGTTCCTATTTCGACATTGATCCATCGTACTTCTTTACCCTTATATTCCATTCTTAATTACCTCGCTTTTTCTTCGAGTTCATTGATTCTTTTCGTTAAAAGGTCAAAAATATAGTCTTTATATTGCCAATCAATTTCTTCCGTTTTCTTTTTTATGTTGTTTATGAGTTCTAGATTAGTCATCCCATCGTATTCTGATAGAGCGTTCATTTGAGAATTCATCCAGGAATTAAAGTCGTTATCGAAGTTTTTTTTCTTGCCCATGGCCACTAAGATCTCACCTATTTAACAAGGTTTTTATGTTTTCAATTTTCGAAATATCAAAGGCAAGAAGCCAATTATCGCGCCTCTTGTTAAGCAAGTAGCCTAACTTCTTGAGTTCGGGCTTGTAATTTCGCCAAAGATCCCAAAAACCGTTCTTTATTTCGCTGTATGTTATTTGCCATTGAATAACTTCTTTATTCCTTTTGATTCCCTCATAGAACCTGCGAGGAACGACCGTTTTTCCATCGTAAATGTCAAGCGTGATTTTGACAATGTTAACAACTTCGTCAACTGTTTTCGTTCCTACATCGTCAGGCGTTAGAATACTTTCTGATTCTACGATACGGCATCACCTCTGGTTTTGATGATTTCGAGCGATTCAGATATATCGTCTAAGAGCCTTAACGCTTCGTGCTTCTCCTTTTCTTTTTCGATCGAGTTTCTAACCTTTTTGATGTTGTCTTTTATTGCTTCTATATTGATAAGGGTTCCCTCACCTAGTTTTGTTAATTTGCTGAAATCAAGGTTATTAAGAATGTTTTCAATAGTATCTCCTCTTGCTTGCCCGTTTTCTTTTCTAACTAAAATCATCACATTCTCCTTGTCATCCCGTGGAAAAGCTTCCGATATGCGATCTCCAACTTCTTTTTCAGAAAAACTCCTTTCAGAGATTATTTCTAAGTTAAAAACTTGTCTTTTTTCCATTTTAATCAAAATTCTTTATTTTTTTTTTATTTATGCTCCAAAAAGTAGGAGGTCGTCCCCTTTTAGAATTGAGCTTTTTTTCGTAACTTTCAATCAATCCTTTAGATTTAAGGTCTGAAAGATTGTCGTAAGTTGTCGTCCAAGGCGTATTTGTCGATTTGATGATCTGGTTTCTCGTTTTGTCGCCTTCTTGTAATGTTTGGAATATCTTTTTTCTGAGATCGGTATTTAATAAAGCTTCTAATTCAATCATAATTTTGTCGAGAATAATTAAATCGGATCTCCTTTATAATAATATTGTCGAGTTTATATGCAGAGGTTAATGATCGTGATTTCGTTTAAAAACTCAAGATTATGTTTATATATCACGACGCTTTTCTTTGCCATTAGATCACCATTTATTATGGTTTAAGTAAAAAATACTCTCATTTATCTCTTAAAGACATGAAATTTGTAAATATTAGAGAGACAAAGCCTAGATACGATCCAAAGAGATATCATGTAGCAAACAAAAAGGTTTCCGATCTTTTACATTAAATTTCTTTATTTTTTTATTTTTATAACGCTCTTTTTACGAAGTGTCTTGCATTCGCAACACCAAATCTCGCCTTCCTTGTTCGCAAAGAACCACCCTTCGACATTTATCAGGAAAGGAACAAAGTCTTCGTCGTATTCGATATCGTATTCGTAAAGCGTCTTGCAATTTGGACACCTAAATTTTCCCATTTCATCACCTTTGTTTTGTTAAATTTTATTTGCCAGTCTTAGATGCTAAGCCTGGTTTCAAATAAAAATGTTAAGTTTCGTTTAGTTTTTTAAAAATATTGGATATTTTAATTGTCATTCCTGGTGAAACCGTTCCTTTTAAAATACCAGGGCTTGAGGCTTTGAAAATGTCAGGAATTGAGACTTTGGAAATGTCTTGTTCCTCTATCGGTATTTTATCGTCTGAAAATATTTTTTCTAAGTTTTTTTTCATGATATTTTCCTCTTAGCTGTATTCAACCAGGAAGGATCTGACATATCAATTTTTTGTATCAATTTATGACCTATTTCATTTTCTTTAAGTTTTCGCCAAGCTCGATATGGGCTTAGTTAAAAAAACTTGGGGTTAAACACCTTTAATTTGGATCATTACACATCATTATAGAAAAATTCATATATTTCGTTTTCTGTTATCCTTTCCACGATGTCTAATCTATGGGCAATTTCGTTTATTATATGCTTAAGTCCAACAGCCAAACACTCTGGATAATTGGGGCAAGGTATAATTAACCTATCCAATAGTCCAGTTTCTGTCATTTTAAACTCATATTCTTTAAACTTCTCAACAAGCTGTTCAATATTTTTAATTCTTTCTAGAGAATAGTATTCTACGAAATAGTTAATTTGCTCGTCATATTCGCTTTTATTTTTTTTAATTTTCATCGCCTTTATTTCCTTTTAATTTATCAAACATCCAATGAGCCTCTTTATTTTTTAGTCAGATTCTCATTAATTTACCTTGAGAAAAAGTCAACTGAAATTCTTTATATCCGCAATACCGGCAAATAAAGCCTATAGAGGATGTTGTTCTTTTCTTTTTCTTGGAGCTGGTAATTTTCATGCTAATGAGTGTTTGAATTTTTTTCTTATGATTGGGTAATTTAAAAGATCCCCTCTTACATTCAGGACAGATCTTTGGTATAATAACTTCTAATTCGTTCATGATATTATGAGAATTTATCTTCGTTTTTCTTTATAGAGTCCCCGTTTTTTATCAGAATTTCGTTATCAATCAAGTTTTGTACAATTTGTTCTGATCTTTTATTATCATCTAACTCGGCATTAAATCTCTGTACTAACCATAAAATAGGTATTTCTTGCTTGTTATTATCTTCAAACATGCCATTTACAATTGTCATTACCATCTCGTGCGTCATTCCCTTGTTTTTTCCGTAATTAAATATGTATTTTCCATCATTTGTCCTTATTAAAAATCCTAATTCGATGCAATAATCAATAGTATTAGCAATCTGAACCGATGTATATCTTTCTTCATTAGATATGATTCTTTCTATGGATTTATGGCTCATGGGTGTTATGTGATTTTCAAACAAGTCGCTTAGCTTCTTAATTACATAATTTAGAATCTCATTTGTCGCATCTAAGTCACTTCCATCCATACAAATCTTATCTGTAATAGGATTATACCCTTTCGATCTGATTGATTCTTTCAATACAGATTCTATTCCTTTAAAATCTTGCAATTCAACTTCGTTTGAAAGTCGAAGTCTTGCGTGAGCTATGCATAATCTAATTAAAGCATTAAGGTCTCTTGGTAGGACAGAGACCATTTCTTGTTCAGGCATGAAGGCTTTTCTCATTAATACATATTCTTCTCTTATCAGATGAGCTACATTTCTTTTTAAAATTGGGTTTGGCGCAACATCAAAAGCGTATAAGATATATTTTCTTAACCATTCAGTAGAAAGAGATTCTTCGTCTTTTTCAAGAAAAGTTTCTCCCGTGTTAGCCTTATAATATCCTTGAAAAACATTATTTACCATCTCACGATCAAAATTTTCGTCGGGTTTGTCTTGAAGAGTAAAAACAAGATCAAATCTCGATAAAAGATGATCTGGCATGTTTAAATTTTCTTTTACCCCAATTCCTTCAACAAATCGTATTTTTTTAAAATTCCCAGCCGCAAAGACTTTTGTGTTCGCGGGTAATATCATATTTACACTTGCTTTATTGATATAAATTTCACCACTGCTCATTGCATCAGAAACGGTTTCCCTATCCCCTGATTCCATCTTGTCAATCTCGTCAATACCCGTTGCTCCAAAGTTGTTAAGTACCAAAGCACCTGCTTGAGCCTCGTATCCACCATCTTCTATTTTCACAACAGAAGCAGTTAATCCTACCCCTGATGACGATTTACCCTTTGTCATCGAACTGTTGGTTATTAATTCCAAAAATGCCTTAATTTTTTGCGTTTTTCCTGTTGATGCGTCGCCCATTAATAGAATATGTGATATTCCTCTCATTGTTCCATCAAAAATGGGAATTCTATGAAAGTTAGAAAATACTCCTAGTGTAAGACCTTGTTTTACAATATCCCTTCCGTAAATCTGACGAGCGACATTCTTGGAAAATTCGTAAAGAATATTTTGTTTATTTGAGAATGTTTTAAACTCTTTCTTTTCTTCGTCCGTAATTATTAGTTCTTCTGTTTTTTCGTCCTTTTTAATATTATGGATTTGTATCATAGATATGGTTTCAGCAAGTTTGCTACTAATCATTTCTGGTTTAAAGATACCAATAAAGGAAACTCTATCCCCTAGTTCTACGGTATTTACTAAATCGTTTTCTAAAAAAGCATCCATGATTGTTGCGTGCTTTTTGCTTTTAAAAGGCTCGCTGTAGTCCTGAATTTTTATCCTTTGATAATTTTTTTTTGTTGTTTTATCTATAAGCAGTTGGATTTGATTTCCCCCATTTTTACACCTTGTATTAGGGCATCTTGTAGGGTGTTTATATTCTCTACTAAATTGAGGAACTTCAAATTCTGTTCCGCAAACGCATTGATATTTCGCAATTAAAAGCTTGAATTTTAAGGGAGATATTCGCGTTATAGTTCCCTTAGATGCGAATAGTTTTTGATCGTATCGAACATCTATATTACCCAAGCTAACATATAGAGGCGAGTTTTCAATGCCTTTATTTACATCAAGGCGAACTTGAAACTCGTTTTGATTTATTGCAGAATCAAGAAATTTAACCTGAGACACAAATGCCTCCCTTAAAAACTCAAGATATGTATTAGGAAAATCTTTGATTTTAAATCCCAAATTAAAATTATGGGTCAGGAGATCTTCGAAATCAATTTGGAGCGTTCTTTCACCTGAAGCCACGAGATTCGTTATTTTAGTTTGATATTTAAAGATCTCTTTCTTTTTTTCCATTATTTTAAAAGTTCTTAAAAATTCTTCGAATTGTCTCAGATGATCTATGGGTGGTTCGTTCCAGTTAGCCTTAGTCATTATTATCCTCGTAATTCTTGATTTTCTCTATATTTTTATCTTTATTTTCAATATCGTGAATTATTTTCTTTTTAAAGAGCATTGAATCAAAATAATTTAAATACATCTTTAGGTCAAATAAAGGCTCGTAAATAATAGTAGAACCCTTCTTTCTCTTAATTTTAACATAATTTTGAGATTGCAAACTTTTTACATATTTTAGAATTGCGTGATATTTTCTTGGAGTTTTTAAACTAGCTTGCCATGTCTTTTCTAAGTCTGCTATGGTAAATTCATCGCTACTTGTATCCGTTAAAAATGTTGTTATGATCAAAACCGCATTGAATAAATTAGGAGATTTTGATAATGCCCCGTCAACAAACTGATCAAGTTCTTGCTCTTTATTCATTGTTTTTGCTTGGGATTCTATTTCTTGAATTTCCAAGTTATCTGTGATGTTATGTTTTTTTTTATAAGAATAAATATTTTTTAATAACCTAATACCATCTCTAACATTGTAAGTAACTCTTGCAATATTTTTTATTTCTTCATTAGTTATCGTTTCTTGCTCTTCAAAAGCTAACGCACATCTTTGAGCGATTATTCCTAAAGTTTCTGGATAAGAATATTCTAGAAAATCTATTCGATCCGGATTAAATCTCGAAATTTCGTCCTCTGGTGCATCGCTAAGAAAATCTTTATCGGTGGTAACAGGTATGATTTTAAAAATTCTATTTTCATCGGTAAAAAATATTAGAATTGATTTTCCGTTCTTCTGATAAAGGTCTTCAAAATGTTGAATGTCGTCAAGACATAAAAATATTCTCTCAATCCCTAAGGTTCTACATTGATCTAAAATCATTTGTTTTCTATATTCTAGCGACCTATTTCTTGGAAGTTCTAAATCAATTCTCTTTGCAACATCATCGAGAATTTGTGTTGTTGTTGTAAAGCGACAATTATGATAGATAAATTTGGTATCTGTAATATTTAATTTTGTACTTAATAAATTGAAAATATATTTTATTGTAACTGTTTTGCCAGTACAAGATTTACCATATAGGAAGAATTCTCCTGCTTGGGCAATCTTATTTCGGATTTGTTTAATTTGACTATCACGAAAAGGCAAAGGATCTGGTACATAATTATCGTCAAATACCCTTCCAATCTTATTATGAATGCGTTTTGCTTCTTCAAATCCATTAAGCAAAATATCTTCAGAGTTAAGATTATCAAAATCTAATAAGTCTTTTCTAAACTCGAATCTATCTTTGTATTCATTCATTCTTCTTGAAGTCTAATTTTTTTGTGGTAAATATATATGGGAACAGTGATATTTAAATCCATCTTATTATCGTCAAAACACCTCGCTCCGTCAAAACACAAATAGTGGGAAACACCGACATTAACATTGTCTCATACCCAGAGTCTTATTTTACAATATTTTCTTCGCTGTGTGTCTCCATCAAATGATCAAATAATTTAAGATCATATAGCGAAGAAATATATTGTAATCTCTAGAATTTTTACTCTAAATTGCGTTAACTCAGTCTACTCTTAGATGAATCATATAAATTTGCTTAATGATTTATGGTAGTTAGGGATAGCTATGAGAAGATAGAAAAAACGAAAAAATCCTTCGTAACCAGTTTTTTCGTTTTAATTTGATTGAGACACACAGCAAGTTTTTTTCAACAAATTAAGAACATTTAAATTCCCCCTAAGAGAAAGACTTGAAGACAATGGTTTATTTCATGTATTAAGAATTCTTTACTTTGTATGATTCAATAAGATTAAACGGCTCTAATTTTTATAGGTATTTGATTATGTCGGAGATCTTTGAAGGGAGTATTTTGATGTTTTGATGGAGAGCAAAAGTCCGTCAAAACATAATTGATCCAAAACATTTTATCCGACAAAAGTAAATGTTTTATTGAATCTAAATACTATCTTGAATAATTTTGTTGGAATTTTGATTTTGGAGAAAACGACTATAGAATAAATTTATTGTAAATATAAAAAGAAGATCAAAACTTTATTTTGATAAGAGTTCGTACATGAATTTGCTTTTCTCTTCGACAGTAATGTAAAAGTTACAGGCAAGTTTTGGTAGAAGATCATTTTTAACAGTCATTGCTTTCGAGTACTTTTCGTCTAAAAAGCAAGTCTTCTTGAAAGCACAATGATCGCAATAATATTTTTCTCCCGTCATGTTATAAATAATCGTTTAGTTATTACTATATAAACCTTAGTGATATTAAAATATGTGCTTAACTTTCCGGATTAATTTTAACAAGTTAATGTAAATTTCGTATTTAAGGGGGACATTAGCTTTATTAAGCGAGTATCAAAATATAGCATAATAATTTTGACTTTTTCCGACGAAAATGAAATCGAGGAAAGCAATAGAATCAAAGAAAATCTTAATGGAATGCGGTTGCGCAAATTGTTGTTGCGTGCTTCGATTAGAATACTTTGATATTGCGAACGATTTATACCTGCAAGTTCATCCAAAGTGGAAGCATAAAGGACATGGCGTAATTCTAAATCAAAAATCCGCAGGACAATTAAGAGATTATCTAAACGATTTTCTAAAACAATGTGATGAAAGTGAAAGAATTCTTTAAAAGAGAAAAGAGAAAAGGAAACAAATTAGAACTTTCGAGAGAGGAATGGGATTCTCTGAAGCTAAAATTAACTATCAGGCAAGAATTAAAGCGAAAGTTAAAAGCCGAACTTGATCGGAAGGCGTATTATTCTCCTAATCGTTTCTTCCAGTATTTAAGACATAAGACCGTTTACATGGATGTTGTCGAAGCAGGATTGTTGGCAAATCACTTGAATAAGAGTGCTATCAATAAAAGCCGGGTAAAATTAGTGGAAACGCTTGATAAAAAAGTTAAAGGTATCGATCCAAAACAGGAACAAATAGAGATCTTGCAACACATGATTTCTATAAATAGAGAGGCAATAGCGTTAGTTTCGAGCATATATTAAAATGAAGTGCAAGTACTGTAAAAAATTGATCTTATCAGGGGGTTCTAATAATATAGATGGAATATATCATCAATGCACATATTGTGGTAGAAAGTTTAATAGAAAGGGTGAGGAGATTGGAAGTAGTTAAACAGGAAAAAGAAAAGACGAAATGGGAATGTATTGAATGCGAGGGAATTTTTGAATTTGATGGCCTAGATTGTCTTGGTTTGACTTGTCCCTATTGCAAGTCTTCGCAAGGGTTTAGACTCGTCATAAACTTATTTCTAGATTAAAAGGTGATTCTTAACACGATTAAAATAAAAATTGAATTTGAAAAGTTAACAAGAGAGGAATATCTAAGGTTAATGCTCGTTTCGTTCCTTAGCGTGTTATGTTTAGCTCCATTATTTCTGATTGTCAATAATTTCACGGGTATCCTACTTGCGTCTTGTAATTTAATGATTTTAATACCAATGGTTAAGAAAATCCTAAGCGGGTGAACTATAAAGATGGAAAAAATGAACGAGCTTGAAGAAAATGTTGAATATATAGTATCAATTTATCCATCAAAATTTCACGGATATCAATATAAGAAACAAAAAAATGGAATCGTTAAATCGTACATTTCAACTATTTGGGAGGATTACCCTAATTTCGACATATTTACTAAAATCTTTTGCGTGATACAAGTCCAAGAGCGATATTGTCTCGAAAGAGCGTTTCAGAGAATCAGGATTAAAGGTGGTGCTTGTAAACCGTGTTGTACTTCTCATTTAGCTGACGAAAACGCATTTTATTTATTTGGATTAGAACAAGTGGGGGGACATAAGTGATATTAAATGCGATAGCTAAAATCAACGATTTTGCCTTGAAATATAATCTTAAAAAAAGCTTTACATTTTGTAGTGAGAATCGTCTTAAAAGCCGTTTTTCGTTGCTATTCTCCGATATTATTGATTGTATTGCTCATTCTGATCCGTCAATTGCTGGACATCAAAATATGATAGTAAGAACGATAGACGAGTTTTCTCAATTCATTAGTCTTGGTGATTCTTTAGTTGACGGTTTTTTTCAGGATAAATCGTTTGAAAATTTTATAGAGACTCTTTCTGCGTTTTCGTTCATACCCTGGAAAGTACAAAAATATCTAGAACATTTTCCAAATAATTGCAACGATTTGATGATAGAAACGCTGTATAAAGTCGCAAAGTGTGTTGAAATTGAAAAAAGCTTGACTAAAAATCCCAAAGTTCTAGACGAGCAGGAACTATACGACTTCATGCAAATACGGAATTGTGATTTCTTTTTATTCCTGAAGATCTTATCTGGTTTTATTCCTAAAACTACCTTTGAATTTATTGGATTGTTTTTGAATCATTATGTTGTCATTGATTCTCTTTTAGACGATATCACGGATGCATATCAGGACCATGTAAATAAGAATTTTAACATTCTTCTATTAGATTTGGGGGTAATTCCTAAGATGTCTTATTCTGAATTGTTTAGATCTCTTTTAGAAAACAAGATTCTAGAAAAAGCAGGTCTTCTCATTCATAATCAATATCAAACAATGAAAAAGATTCTAACTTCAAATTCTAGCGAATTAGCAAAATATCTCTTATTTTTAATAAATGGATGTAAAGAAGGGTTTAATATATTAAAAAAATGTGATTACTTTGTGGATTTATTTGAGAATGAAATAGAACATCAACAAGTCTTAAATTTGTTGTTAAAACCGTATCCTTGGAATCGATCTCCTTAATCATTATTGGCGAAATTCATCAGGATCCATCACGAAAAAAGTTACCTACAGGACATTTTTGAGTTGAAAAAAGCATTCTTAAAGCTTCTAATCGTCGTTTCTTTAAAAACGACGAAAAATCCAAATCCGTCAAGATCGAAAGGTCAAACCATAAAAAAGATTGTTTTCGTTCCAGGCCTAGTGGATCGCCTCTTTTAAATACTTACTTTTGCAGTAACTATTATGAATCGCAAATGTGCCACCTCTGAGAATTCGGAAAGCTTGATGCTAGACCTTTTGAAGCTTTATGAAAAGGAAAACCAAGACACCGTGAAAAAATTTGGGGAAGCTTTTTCCGTTACTTCGAGAAAAAAATCACTAGAAGAGTTCTTTGAGTTTTTATTCGATTATTTTGAATTGGACGCTTTTTTTAAAGAGAAGAGAGATTATAATTTCGACCAAGAATTAATGTTTTACGATCAAAAGCACGAATCTTTAAATTATTTAGAAGAGCTTTTGAGAGACATAAAACCTTTTCTTACTTTATGCGTTAAGATGAAAAGGAACATTGACATTCGAAAGAGCATTGAAAAAAGAACAATTAAAGAAGACTCAATCGTTAACATGGTTGATAATTTCCTTAGAATTAATCGTACTGGAAGGAAAAGCGTATTTAACACTTACAATAAGAAACAATTTTTAAAGTTTAAAGAAAAATTTAATAACATAATCGAATATTGTAGGAAAGTTGAGTCTTTTGATGGAAAGAGTATGGGTTCAATAATCGATTTTGCAAGTGCAATTCGAGAGTTTAATATTTCAGAAGACTCCCTGATCGAGTATTTAAGTGATTTTAAGATATTCGAGAAAAATTGTAGCACTGCGACTAAATACAGGTTTGATAAAGACCTTGTTTTTCTCGAAAAAGCAAAAGGATGGATTAGAAATGCGATTGAGAATTATGAATTTTACGGGAAAGAACTTGAATGGTATCTTGAAAGGACACAAGAAAAAATAAAATGAGGAACGATTGTATGAAATGTTTTATTTGTAAGGAGAATCTAGAATCAAATAAAAGAAAGATAATTTTAGAAGCTTTTTTTCTTCCCCAAGTCTTATATTTTTGTCCGGAGCATTACTTATTATTTGCTGAGATAATGAAGCATAAATCTAAAAATATAACCGAAGAATCGTTCAACGGCTTTTACGACGAACTTGTTGATTATCGAGAGGAATACAAAAAAATGCTGAAAATGGACGACATAAAAGATACGATCGAAGACGATTTTAGAAAAACCATAGCTTATGTGGTATCGCAACCCTTAGAGCTAACCCTAACTCATCAGGTAATCTGTGAAAAGACTCATGAATCTGTTTCAGGACGATATTGTATTGAATGTACTCAAGAATGCCGTGATTTTGAGATTAAAATAAGTCCAATTAAAAGTGGGCCATGATTATTTGTTATTTTTTACGATTTCAATTATTATAAGCAAGACTCCAAATATTAAAATTAATATTCCAATTGGTATCGTTATCATGTGAGCTAAATCGCTCGAAAATAACGCTCCACAATTTTGAGTTGTTGCGTGAGGAGATTGAAAGCAGAGAGGAATATTCATTAAAATAATGATAATTCCACTGAAAACCATCGTAATTGCCGTATAGGCTCTTTTTTTATTCATATCATCACCTTTAAATATACTTGTTAATGATAATATATTATCGTACAAAATATTTAAATGTATTATAAAATAATATTGAATCAACATGAAAAAAGTTAAAACTTCAATGAACTTGCCTCCTGAAGTTGTCGAACTCTTGGATAAGATAGCTTCGAGCAATAATCCGAAGCTTAATAGGAGTCAAGCCTGCGAAAAAGTCTTGAAGATCTTTAAGGATTTTCTTGAAAATCAGGATCAAGAAAAATTTTTAGAGAGATCGAGGTTATTAATCGAAGAAACTTTAGATTAAGTGACGAAAAATGCCAGTAAAGCTTAAAAAATTTGAAAAAAAAATCGTAAAATCTGAGATAATCAATAGGTTTTCTAAATTATTTTGCTCTCTTCTCAATAACTCGAAATACAAGTACGATATCAAGATAATGTTTAATACCGATTGTGGATTGGATTCGTATTTAGAGGCTGAGATAAAATACACCCGAAACGGAAAGGAAATTTATTGGACTATAAATCTTACCAAAGATTTTTACAATGTTGATTATCTAATTATAAAGATTTTCTGGGCTTCTCATTTTCAAAAGCATCATGTTTATGGGGAATTTTCGAAAACAGAAGAAATGGAAAGAAGAGTTTCAGAGCATTTAGAGAAATACGAGGAGCAGGAAATCGTAGAACTCGGCTCGACTGGTGTTATTAACGAGATCAAGAGCGTTTTACAACTAGGCCTTGATAATGTGTTAGATAAAATGGGAAATTATGTTGGACTTTCTCAAGAAGAACTCATCAGGAAAAGCATTGAGGATCTTCACGGATGGCAAAATGTCGAGTGGATGACAATTTATCACAAAGCATCTGCAATTGCCGTGGAAAAGGGTAAGGATTTGTTGTATGTTGACCAGGTTTTTGAGATAGAGCATAGTTTATACTTCACGCTTTTTATTCTTTTTAAAGGCGAGACAGTCTTTAAGTGCTCGAATGGAAAGCTTGAGGAGTTTAAAAGACAAGACAAATGGGTTGGAAAATTAGACGAATTGTATTATTCAATATAAAAATTAGAAATTAGAGGGAAAAAAATGAATATAGATGCTGTATATTGTGAATGTTTGCCATATCCAATGAAACAAATTGAAAGTATTTTCGAAAATGGAGTTTGGAAAATTACTTTCGTATGTCCAAAATGTCAGAAAAGTATTAGAGTCGAGGGGAAATAAATAACGGTAAAGATAAAAATAAGTTGTGAGGAATTCTATCCATATTATAGATTTGAGGCAAACACGGAAAGACCACCAATAGTTTTGGAATATGTAGTTGATATAACAGAAGAGGAATTTGAATTAGTAAAAAAGGCTAACGAAATGTTTGGCGATGCTCAATATTTACTCGAAGAAAAATGGAAAGAAGCTTTCAAAAACGATAGGGACGAGGAAGATATTTCTAAAAATATTGGTAAAAAGAAAAAATGGAAGAAGAGGGGTAAATGATGACCGATTTTATAATACAAATCAACCAATATTTTAAAACAATTGAAAACGAAGTTAATATAAGTCGGGAATCAACATTAGAAAAGTGGATGGGTATAGAAGAGTTCTTTATATGCCCAAATCATAAAGAAGAATATTATAGAATCGCTGAAATCCTTTTACGAGAAGAGCAATTCAAACTTCATAAATCACTTCTAAAAGATAGAATCGCAATTCTAAAAAACAATTCAATTGCATATTATATTCAGAAGATTAATTCAAGGAAAAATAGCGAGATAATTCGAATATTATCTTCTTTGGAAGATTTGAGTAATCCAGAATTGATTAAATCAAATTTCAAAAGACCTAAAAACAAGGAGAGAAATAAAGATATTTAAACATTGGGAAAAGAATTATGAGAATACAATGCTCTTGTGGCGTGCTTCACGGATTAAAAATACCCTTAAGATATAGGTTGAGCAGAATTTATGTTGAATTGTCTTGCAAATGTGGAAGAAAAATTATTGTATTTAGAGGTTTGACTAAATGGGAATTGAAGAGTTTTTGAAAATATTTTCCAAGAAGGAATGGGGTTTTTTTAAATCCTTAAGAAATATGTTCGTTGCTCCTGTTTTTACATCTTCATTTATGAGGTATTCGGGTATAGACATCGCTAAATTAAATGAAAGGAAAAGAATAATAAATGAAATTTACAATAATATAGAGGATTTCTTGCGAAATATTGAGAGAGATTCTTCGATCTTAAAGGGTGAAAAGCAAGTTGTTCTCGTTAATCAGTTAGAAATTATTGAGAAAGTCTTAGAACAAAATAAGGATTTTTTTACAAGAGAGCTTTCGGATCTTTTTAAAGAACAAATAAACGATATTAAAAATGTCTTGTATCGTAAACATCCTATCGTTTCAATTTTAAAGGTGTATTCGTTTCGATTAAAAGAAACTTTCATCCTAACAATGTCTATTGTTCTAAGACATCAAGAAAATATTGAGGAGAATTAAGAAAATGGAATCAAAACAACACGAAAAAATAAATCCTGCTTGTGAAGCGTGCGACAATTATATAGGGAATAATCCAAAAAATAACTCGAAAGAGCTTTGTAAGGGTGATTGGAAGAGTTCTTTTTATTATCCTGATGATTGTCCAGGGTGGGAAAACGAGGAATATTCCCAACAACAATTAGAATGGGAATTAGAGGCTGAAAATCAAATTTTTAATGATATTTTAAAAATAAGAAAACAAAAGAGCTATTTTATCGGGAGAAGGAGAAAAGATGAAAGAAGAGATTGAACAAGAAAAAAAACGATTAATAAGCGAGTTATGCGAGAGATATAAGGGAAAAGTATCTAACTTTATCGAACTGATGAACGAGATCGAGAGAATAGTGCCTACCACACTACAGAAAGGAATGTTCAGAGACGAATCGCCTCAATCAAGCGATAAATACAAGTTGTTAAGAAATCCATTTTCTCGCATTGAAATTATTAATCTCGTAGCGAACAAGCTATTTAATCGTTTTAATCCGTTCAAGAAAGATTATTTTGACGATAAAATTAAAAGGAGGAAAGCAAAACGATGAGTTATGAAAAAATCGCTGAAAAATTAATTGAATATAAATTAGAAATCGCAGAGATCAAGGATTTTTTGAAGTTCTTTGAGTTGTACGATATTAAAAACTTCGTGTTTGAAGAACCTCAAGAATTTTCGTTTATAAAGAATGGATTTACAGAAATTAAAGTCGTAATTCGTAAAAAGGAAAATCTTAATTTTGAAGACGAAAAAGCCATGGATATTCTAGCGAGAAAATCTCGTTTTTTAACTGAAATCGAGAGAAATCCCGTGATATTTTGTGGCGACATTGAAATTGATGAATTGGAAGAAATATCAAGCAAAGTAGCCCTCATTTACGAGTTAATTGGAATGTGGAAAGATGTCGAAATAGAGGAGATAAAGCGTGGAGAATAAAGAATTTGAAGTAGTATTAAAAAAGATGTTAAGTGTTTTTACAGTCAAACAAAAGGATTTTTTCTTTATCGCATCTTTGACAATGAATAAAAAGTTTCTTGATTTTTTATCTAAGCTGGGTTTAGCTGAAGAGTTTTTAAACGAAAATTGCAGTAGTCCAGAAATGACAAGCATTCTAAAGATTATTAAAGACATGTTAGAAATAGTTAAAATTGCAGAAAAAGAACATAAAGATTTGTAGAAGATTTGAAAAAATTAGCAGAGGTTTAAAAAATGGAAAATAAAGAAACAATCTTGGAATATTTAAAAGAGACTTATAATTACATCTATAAGGACAGAAATCTTTCAGAAGAAGTAAGAAATAAAAGATTAGACGAATTGGGAAACTTATTGGCAAGTGATTGGGTTTTTGAAATAGATGTTATTAAACCAAAAAGAACAATTATCATGAGCGAATACGATAAAAAATTCAAGAAATACGAATATAATGCTTTAGAGCAAAAAGTCTTGGCGGTTGCAATTACTGATAGCAATTACATGTCGTATAAAGTATATATTGGAAGCGTAATAGGCAATCGTCACGATGAAGAATTCATGCAAGTTGCTGAAAATGGTGCGAAGCTTACAGAGGATATCGCAAGAGCTATATTTCCTGATTTAGCCGAGAAATATAAGTACGATTTTTAGATTTTTTTTGAAACCAGGCCTAGCGTCTAGTCCCGGCAAATAAAAATGGTGATGAAAAAAGTGGAAGAATTAACATGTAAAAAAATACCAGAAAGAAAATACCCAAATTATAATATTGGTGCGTTGGACGATTGTTTCAAGTGTGAGTTTGTTAAGAAATGTCGTAAGCAATTTGCGTTGAAAGAACTAGAAAATTTGGGTATTAAGATTGATGATACGCCTAAGATCGTGTTAGGACTTGAAATATTTAAGGATGGTTGGATGTTCAAGACTTTTAATGGATCGAGACTGAAATACGACTTAAAGGAAGGGAATTTCAAGGATTTGGAAAACATGCAAGAATTTGTAAAGAGAATAAATAAATTATTAATTGAAGCGTCAACCGAGGAAAAATGAAGCCATCAAATTTAAAGGAATTAGAGGATTTATCCGCAGAAGCAGTTCTCAAATTTGGGCAAATACAAATTGTAATTGCCATGGAAGAGCTTGGGGAATTAATCCAGCAATTGTCTAAATTTGCTCGATTCAAGGAGAATCGGGACGAATTAATTGAAGAGATACTCGATGTTGAGATCATGTTAGAACAAGTGAAGTTCATGGCCAAGAAGAGATTTCCTGAATTCGAAAAAAATTATAACCTCATGGCGACTAAAAAGATCAAGCATTTAGAGGATATATTGCAAAAAGATTACGAGAAAAAAGAGGTATTTTAGCATGGATTTTAAAGAAGAAGACGAGATTATTTGCAAGTGTGGAACTAAAATATCTTTTTGGCACGATTTAAATTGGGAAAAATTAAAGATTTATTGTAAGAATTGTGGTTTCTATAGAATTTACGACAAAATAGAAGAAGGATGCGAGTAAAATGGGCATTATTGACCGAATTAAAGACGGTTTGCGGAATTTAATCGAGCGTTTTTCGAGAGAAGAACGAGAAAGAAGGGAATTCTATCGGGTAAAAGAGGAATTTGAAAGGTTAAAAGACGACGAAAAGAAAAAGATCGACGATGCGGGCGTTGATACCAAGTTTGGAGATTCGGCAAAAACAGTCATAGAAGAAGAGGAGCTTACCTCCAAGGACGCAATTGAGAGGGTAAAGCAAGACGAAAAAAAGAAAGTTGACGATTCGGGAATCGATCCAGGCCTAGGGGACAAGATTAAAGATATTATAGACGAGGAATCCTTGCTATCGGACGACGCAAAAATCGAAGCCAAGGACAAGGAAAAAGAATGGGTTGACGACCAGGAGCGAATAAAAGATAAGTTCGGACAGATAGTTAAGAAACTCATTGAATATTACGATCTGGACTCGAAAGAAGCCATAAAAAAAGCAAGAGATATCTTAAAAACCGAGCGAGAACAATTAAAGCAAACTGACGAATGGGATATAGTATCGGAGTTTTATTAAAATGATGAGAGAAGAAGGGTATTTACCAATATCGAATACATATTTTTTACCTTCAACCGGAAGGCTAAAAAAAGCGTACGATTTTGGAGAATTTTATACGGTCGTGCCTCAAAACCTGAATGGAAAATGCGAATTATTAGCAGATAGCAGGCGAAAGCATGTATACAAACCCGATTTTGACGACGCAATCAAGTTCATATTTAATAATTCCGGGAGGAGCATGTATCGTGCTTTTTGGAATTTGGACAAGGGCGTTGCCTCGATTTTAAATCTTTCAGGTGATCAAGATCTCATAAAAAATATTTACAAGGGAAACCTTGAACCTTACGAGAAATTTAAATTTCGCTATTTTCCTCGAAGACTTTTCAAGATTTCTAGAGGTCATAACACGGTTTATTACACGGATCTTTCGAATCTTTATTTTACATCCTTGAGTAACGCTTGTAAGATTTATTTAAAGAAGAACAAGCCCGAAAAATTGGATTTGACTTTGCTTGAAACTGACGAGTCGTATTGGAAAGAAAAATTATACGATATTTTCTATTATAAAGAAAACGACGCAGTTCTCGCAAAGGAATTAGGTGACTTCTTCCTGAAAAAAGTAAGAAGAGTTGGATACAAGCTTCCCAGATATTTTAGCTCGTTTGCCTCGTTAACAAAGCAGAATTTTAGGTATTATTGCAACATTGCGTCTTTGCGACACATTCCAATAAATATTTTAGACATTGCTGAAAGTACTTATTACGCTCACAGAATAGAATTGTTAAAAAGAGGTCATTTTGACCAAGTGTATCAATACGATCTTAACAGTGCCTATCCTGATAAAATAAAAGACCTTCCATCTTTGAAATGGGGAAATTGGATAAAGGTCGATACCATTCCAGAAAGAGAGATGCTTGGTTTCTACAAAATAATCGTTGATATCCCAGAAGACATTGGCATTAGCCCATTACCTTATCGGTTTAAACGGTCTAAATTAGTTGCGTTTCCACACGGATCGTTTGCAAGATGGGTTACCTGGTACGAAGCCGATCTTCTTCGGGATTATATCAAAAAGCTCATCTATGGCTACGAGTATCGAGAGGGTTATGCGGAGTACAAGCCGTTTCATGACCTTGTAAATTATTTTTACGAGAGAAAAGCCTATTTTAAAAAACGAGGCGAACAATTGGAATATAACATTACAAAAACGCCTTTAAACGCGGGTTATGGAACATATTACGAAAAACACGAAAATCCTGACGGTTCCTACACGGGAGGTGTCATGTATAATCCCGTTTATGCCACACAAATACCGTCCTATGTAAGATGGCGTTTAATGAAGGATGTTCCCGAAAAGGATTACGAACATCTCATTGGTTATCACGCAGATTCAATAAGTTCGGAAAAGAAGCTTAATATACCAGTCTCCAACGAGATGGGTGACTGGTCGTTGGAAAAACAAGGCGAAGCAGTTTTTATTTCAAACGGTCGTTATCAAATCGGATCTGTCGTGAAACATCGAGGCTTTGAAGACCGTGTGTTTGAAATTGATTGGTTCAACTTGCTTCGGGCAAATTCTAAAAAATTAACTATTAAAATGCCCTTGCAACATGTCATCACGATGAAAGAATCGTTGTTGCGAAAAAACGACGCAAGCATCGTAAACGAGTTGATTAACGATTATTCTACCATGCGCATCAATTCAGATCGCAAGAGAGCGTGGGAAAGAAAGTTTAAAAATTGCAAGGACTTGCTTGAAAACAACATTTCCTCAAAGACGATTGAAATAACGGATTGGGACTTGAGGGATTTAAAATAAAACTTTAAAGGTGATGAGGAAAATGTCGAGCTTCTTTAATCATATCTCTAAGCGAAATATTGGATACATGGACTTGAAACGCAAAAATTGTTTGAATTGCAAAAAGAGCATACACGCTCAAGATTGCTGGTTATCAGCTAAACGCATGAAAAACAGCTCGTTCAAGGAGATTGACATTGAAACATTCTTAAAAATGTGGGACGATAATCGAATTCAATTTTTTTGCTGTGAATGTTATTATAAAATTAGAAAATTTAAAGGAATAACCATTAATAAAAAGCTCAAACAATAAATTTGAAACCTGGGCTACTGCGGGTGCATCTTGGGTTATTAGTTTCGAGATTTTTAGAAAATATAAAAATAGATTTAAATTGTTAGAAAACGAAGGATTTGACATGGATTATTAAAAAAGAGTAAAAAAGATTTATAGAATTTTTCTTGCTTCAGCAAACGGTATTTTTTGACTTTTTATGATTTCCTTGACTTTCTCCTTTTGTTCAAGCGTTAATTTCCTGTCTTTATCTGCTTTTTTACATTCTTTAGCAATTAAAACATTTAATTCGTTTTTTACCTCGTAAAAGTCCGACATTTTAGTCCTCCTTGGTTTTTCTCTTGGATACAAGGGCTTCTTTTCTAGGCTTATGCTTTATCAGGTAAGAAATTCTTTTCTTTGCTTGCTCGTATTCGGTATATGGTTCAGCGTACGCAAGCCGAATTCTTCCTTCGTATTTCTGAAACCATTGACTTGTTCCGTTTTGAATCTCGTATAGATCTTTCCTAATATTCACGCTCAAAAATGGTTTAATGAACGATGCGGGTTTGTTCGATTTAAAACTCTTGTCGTCGTCCCAACACTCTATCAAGGTAACCCAATGAACTGTTGGATAATCCGTCTTATCCTCGTTAAACACCGTTGACAAGATGTTGTCAATCTGACCTTCGATTTTTTCCGATTTTTGTAGTTCGATCTTTTCAAAACCCTTTTCTAGGCGTTTCAAAATTCCTCCTAGAAGTTCTTTAACAAGTTCTTTAGTTATCTTGGGTTCCTTTCCAACAAGAAAGTAGACGATACCTCTAAGGAATCCTAAGTTCATTACCCAGTCTTCGAGCTTGTTGTCTAAGTAACTCTTTTTAGTGGGTTCCTCTGTCTTTTTTGTCTTTCTTTTCGGTGCTGTCTTCTTCTTAGTAGTTGTTTTGGGTGCTTGTTTTTCGAGAGCCTGTTTTGGAATGGTGGGCTTTATGATTTCTTCTCTTAATAAACTCAT
>JAEOUI010000469.1 GCA_016839425.1 Promethearchaeota archaeon | reverse complement strand
GTAAAATGGACCTCGTGAAGTTCTAAGTGTTCATCTTCCAAATTTTTTTAGATCTTTAACAAATTTTTTAAAAAAAAAGGATTATATTGGATTAAAATTACTTAATTATTTCTTTTTTTTCTCCAAAAAATTATTGCCAAAATTGCTCCTATTATGCCCACAACAATAATAATGGTAACAATTATTGCTACAGTCAAGAAGATAGGATCAATTGCAGGAATTCCTAATGTAGCATCCATTTTTTTTCACATTTTATCTTTATTTTTTAAAAAATATGATTTGAGTTAATCAAAAATAAGGCTTTAACGCTATATAAAAGCACAAGGACCAAATTTATGCGGATTTACCTTGAAATTACTTGTCTTCCAAAGTAAAACCTAATTTATTTAATCTATCTCTGATTTCGTCGCTGAGACCATATAACTTTTTTTTCCTAAGTTCTTGACGAGTAAATTTTAATAAATCTAATAATTCGCTAATTTTTTTATCTTTTTCATCGGATGGAATATTTTCAACCGCACTTTCAAGTAAAGCTCTAAAATTAGGGAATAAACCAAAGATATCGTTCATTATTTGGAAAAATTCTATCAATTCCTTTTTGATTTTCGCATTAATTATTATATCTTTTTCAATAAGTGCCTTATTTATTTCTCTTACCAATGTTGAGATTGCGGCAAAAGCCACGGGAGTGTTAAAATCGTCGTCCAAGGCCTCAAATATTTCTTTTTTTGTTGATATTACTTTTTGAAGAAGTTCGTTTGAATTATCATTGTTTAACTCCTCTGACATCATTTCACCGATAGTTCGGATGGTTTTTACGATTTTTTCGTAATTTTTCTTGGCTCCGTTCATTGTTTTTTGCGAATAATTGATGGATTTTCTATAATGACTGGAAAGCAAGAAAAAACGAATTACCATTGGATCGTATTGTTTTACCACATCCGATATCAAAAAGAAATTACCCAGGCTTTTTGACATTTTCTCGTTGTTAACGTTTACGAAACCGTTATGCATAAAATAGTTTGCAAAGGTCTTTCCCGTATAGGCTTCCGCTTGAACCAATTCGTTTCTATGATGAGGAAATTTTAAATCTTGACCTCCACCATGTATGTCAATGGTTTCACCAAGATAGCGTATTACCATTGCCGAACATTCAATATGCCAGCCGGGACGACCTTTTCCCCATGGGCTTTCCCAATAGGGTTCTCCTTCCTTCCAAGCCTTCCATAGCGCAAAGTCTCTCTTATCTTCTTTATCTTCTCCAAAATTTAGGTCTTGATCTTCTTCATCTTGATTATTTTCTTCTCTTGGTGCTTTTTTAAAGTTTTGAAATATTTTGAGATATTTTGGAAATTTGTTTACAGAAAAATACACTGATCCGTTCTTCTCGTAAGCATAATCTTTTTTTATTAAACCTTGAATGAATTCTATCATAAATTGAATTGTTTCAGTTGCCCTAGGATTAAGGTCCTCTTTTTGCACATTGAGTAATGCCATCGCTTCCTCGTATTCTTGGATGTATTGCTCGCTTAATTCGTTTACATTAATTTCTCGATCGTTCGCTCTTTTTATGATTTTATCATCGATGTCAGTATAATTTTTGACGACTTTTAAATTAAATCCCTTAAATTTTAAATACCTACGAACGAGATCAAATACAACGGCGGATTTTGCGTGTCCTAAATGTGGACTATCGTAGACCGTGGGACCACAAACATACATTAAGACATTATTAGGATCAATAGGCCGAAATTCTTCTTTTTTAAATGTCAAGCTATTGTATATGAATAACGACATAATTGGCACCTTTATTACGCATATTATTTAAAATGAAATCTTGATGGTTTAAAAGGTCTACTTTAATAAAAAGTAAAATTATCCAATAATAGAGCCAGTGGAGAGATTTGCACTCTCGAATAATCGCTTTCAGCGCATAATACATCACTGCAGGCGACCTCCTTAACTACTCGGATACACTGGCCTGATATGTGTTCTTTATATCCCTTGCGTCTTCCAAGGACATTTATAACTTAGATTATATTAAGGGCTATTAGTATAAAAACTTAGCTTTCATAGTTAATAATAGGGTTATTTCACGAATGTAATATTAATTTGACAATTCAGATTGGGATTCTTTATCGGGATGCTGGTGTTTGTGTTCTTCACGATGAGAATGTTCGTGTTCGTGCTCATAATTCAAGTGTTCGTGCTTTATTCTTTTTTTATCAATGGAAATTATACGAATGTTTTTATGATCTGAATCGTGTGATGGAATAATGTGGCTGTGAACGAGAGATCCATGAAAATGAATATGAGAATGTTTTTCTTTCATGAAATAAAAAACGCTAAATAATAATATGATAAATACCAATACATCTAATAGATTAATCGAATCGTCGGTTATAAAAATAGAAAATATGGCAGCAAGAAAAGGAGATAAGGAAAGGATGACGATTGTTTTTATAGTTCCAATGTATCTCAACGCCTTAGTAAAACAGATGATTGATAAACCAAATGTAAAAAACCCAACAACGCAAACAACTAAGAAATACTCAATAGGCAATAAGATATTAAAACCTAGAAAAAGCGCTAGAATAATCGATAATAAACCTCCAAACACACATTTAAAAGAAGTAATTTGAACGGACGACTTTTTACTCAAGGTTTGGGTTATATTGTTATCG
>JAEOUI010000468.1 GCA_016839425.1 Promethearchaeota archaeon | reverse complement strand
CCGTTTTGTATGTTACATCGAAAGTTATATCCGTATAGTATTCAGGAGAGAAATTTGGATCGAAATAAATGTAAAAATACCAATTGCCTGAATTAGGAACTGTGTATGATCCCGATAATGTAGAACTTGGGTTGATTGTATCGTGATAATCTGCTTCGTTTAGATCATAAACGCTATTGGAAGTATAGCTAACCGTGAAATCTACTTCGTAAGTATTTGAAGTCGATCCATTGTTTTCCCAAACGACATAATAATCGGCCAGATGATCTACAGTTTTAGTCCCCGACTCGCTTATCGTGTTTTGTTCAAAAACTAACGCATCGTTCTCGTCAATTAAATATCCTTCATCTAATAAATACATTACATCTTCATCAACGATATAAAAATCAAGTGGTCCAGTAGAGACAAAATCGTACGAAATCTGCGCCCCATTGTCCAAGTATACGAAATAATATTCGTAATTACCCGGTGCTACTTCCATATCTAGTTCTGAATAACTACCGGTTCCGTCGTTAGAGTAAAACGAACCAAAAGATTGGTCAGATATTGCGAATCTTAGGGAAGCAGTGCTTGTTTGAATATTGAAATCTATGGTACCACCCGCTTCAATGTATTCGTATTCGTACCAATACTCGTTATAATATAAATATTCAGTGGATCGGTAATTAATATTCCCGTCTACATCTGCGTCGCTGAAAGGATACCAGAAGTTTACACCCATTAGAGGTAATATCACGAGAAGCGAAAGGAACACTAAAGCTATGCTCCCGCCCACATAAGAAGGTGAATAATACCAAGGACGATACCAATATCCGCTCCAGTAAGGCGAATACCAAAACCTTCGATACCACGGTCTATAGCGATAGTATCTATGATGAGGTCTGTAATGTCTATGAGAATAAGCCCCTCGAGAACCAGATACGGTACGAGTTGCTCCGGTCCTTCCAAACGGCCTACCTCCAGAGCCATAGCCTCTGCTATAACTCCTGCTATATCCTCCTCCAAAACCTCCTCTGCCGCTAAATCCGCCGCCAAAAGAACCGCCACCTCTGAACCCCCCGCCTCCACCTCTAAAGCCACCACCGCCACCTCTAGGCACGCTTAAGCACCTCCTTTATCGCTGTTCGGAATGCTTTTTTGAACGAAAATATGATCACGGAAAATCGCTAACAAGAATAATGCTATCGAAAAGATAGACATTACCAAACCAACAACATCGATCTGTGGGCCGGTGGAATAACCTGCAACACTCGTTAAGGAGATTGAATACGATATCCATTGGACGATCATTAAAATTATCGGGATCAACGGCACGATATATCGTAAAATTATTCCCGTTTTTGGTTTTTTTGTATCAATAAAAGCCGTATATATGAGCGAAAAAAGACCAATAAGTGCAAAAATTAATACAAAGATATTAAGAATGCTAATACCAATCCAAGTAGCAGATACGCTTTGATTAAAATGAAAATAATCCAAATTGAAATCGATACCTTTTACTTCGAAAGGAAAAAAGGTATAATCTCCCCCGCTTAACCCAACCGCACCTATGTAGTTTAAAAAATCAACTTGGTTCAAGGAAAAAAATCCATACACTTCCGCAATAGGAAGAATTATTCCCAAAACTAACGCCATAATTGCACACACACTTGAAAACCAAAATTCCACGACTTTTGTGTTTTCAACAGGGATAAAACCAATTTCGTCGGGAACTTGGTCTGGTATGTATCCCCACACATCTTGAATTGTTGCAACTCCAACGAGCTTTTCTTTTTCTACAACTGGCACAACAGCCACGCTTAATTCTTGTAATTGCTTGTAAACTTGCTTAACGGGGGTTTCAAGTCCAATGGGAGTGATTACATACATCTTAGATTTCACATTTGTTGTTTTCGGATTCTCTCCTTCTGCAACCACGTTTTGCACTATATCAAAATCCGCTATTACTCCAAGCACTTTTCCCGATCCTTTTTCTAAAACGACTAAATCGGGGATTCCAATCTTTTTCATCTCCTTTGCAGCGTCTTCAATAGTTGCTTCTGAATCTATAGTACCATATTCGTCGTCAATAACTAGATCTTTAACTATATATTCTTTTTTATGCAAACCCATGATAATTCATTTTTTAAATTCTAAATTGAATTACGAATAAACATTCATCCTTGTATTTAAGGTAATGTGGTAAATATTTGAAAATCGAAATTTATTATTAATCTTAAAAAATAAATAAGAATGAGAGATAGATCATTGACTGGAATTCTTTTTTTTTTGAAAATGAGTTAGTTTCTTGATGTTTATAGCTTTAAAAGTATTGAATTGTGCTTTAATTTACTAATCTTCCTAACTCCGTGAAGTCCTGAGCTATAATCACAAACTATGAGTGAAGAACTTTCTAATTTCTTTATTTGTGCTGAAATATTTGCTTCAGTCATGTTAAGTGCACTGGCTATAGCACTAACATCTTTAGGTTCGTTTCGTATAAAACTCAAGATCTCGCGACGGGTCTTGCTCGAAAGGGCTTTTGCAATCTCTTCTATGAGAGCATCGTCATCAATTATTGTAACTACATCTTCTTCTTCGTTTTTAAGTTCGATTTCTAATATTCCAGAAGATTCAGTTATTTCCATCTTTTATCCATCTAAAATTTAATCTGTTTAATAATCCTGTCATAGGTAAAACATTTAAAAACGATATGATATTTACAATATCGTCGATTTTTTGTACTTTATCCTACGATATTATAAAGTTTATTCACGTTTTTAAAGTTTTATTGGGGATTTTTCCTTCATCATTTGTAAACGATTTCATCTAATGATTACAATAAATACAATAGAATATTTTGGAATACATTCTTGTCTTTTATATCAATATGCGTTTTTTCGTATAACTATTTATTTGATTAAATTAAAATAGCTAGTATCCATTTAAGAAAGAAATATAACACTAAAAACTAAAAATATGTCTTACTATCAACAAATAATGCTATTTGGCTTGAAATATAGAATAAAGACATCCCAAAATTTACAAATTAAAGAACAAAACTTTATTTAAACAATTATCTAATTAAATAGGAAGATAATGAATTTATTACTCGTTAACTAATTCAAACATTTAGATCAAGGAAAAAATATTCAGAAATAAGAAAATCTGCTTCTTTAATAAATTATATCAATAATTTAGATTAAATTCCAAGATTTATTAAGCTGTTGATAATGGTAATTAATAAAAAAAATCGTTTCATAACTTCTGGTTGATATATTTTATAAATCATAGGAATTGATGAACTTGATTAAATTTTCCTGGATTTTAATAAATTTAATTAGAATAAAATGCTCTTTAAAATCTTAAGTTTAAATTGAATATTATTCTAGGGATCTCCTCGACGAAATCAATCTATTAATCAATATTTTAAGATTTATTCTTTTTAATTCTATAAATATTTATCTATAAAATCTCATTATAAATTAAATCCGTGTTATTTTTAACTCAATAAATTTAATCAAAATAATACCCTAAAACGGTCATGGATTTTTCAAAAATTATGTCCCTTTTGATTCAAATGAAGTCATATGAATACAAGAGTGACTAATGACCATATTAGTTACTTTAATTACAATTTTCCAAAATTTTCACATAAGAATAATATGCTTAAGATTTTTGCCTAATATTTAAATGCGCTTCGCAAATCCTTTATTTAGCTTATTTAAGCGAGAATTATGTCGTTAGATTACAACATACACTAAAGTAAAATTTGGAATTTTCCTTCCCAAATAAAGAATATATATTCATAATATTTGGGTGATGAATTAAATGATATTATTTGATCTAGTCTTTTTTGCTTTAAAATAAAAATTGGACTCTCGAACTATTAAATAACATTCTTTATTTAATAAATTAGAGGAAATAAATTACAAATTGGAGCATAGGTAAACTTGTCTTTAAAATCTGAATGGTTAAATAATTCTGAACTATATGAAATAAACGAGAAAGGTCTATTTGAATTTTTATACAAGCAAAAAGAATTATTATTATTGTTTGAATACCAACGCAAGGATGTGGCTTCTAAATACGAAAAATTGCTTTTGAATAATGTAAAAGAAGAAATAAATAATTCATTACTCAATACAATGCACGATAATAAAGTAGATCCCATGAATGATATTGATTGCGAAAACATAATGGATAAAATTTATTATGTTCTCCAAAATTTATATGAATTCGTGGAATTGCAATATTTAAATTAATATATCCAAGAAATTTACAAGCTCTTTTTTTGAAAATCTTTTTTCAAGTAAGTATTTATAAATTTGTTTTAATTAGTTACATAAGATGAATTATACATACAAAAATTACAATTGTTTTTATATTGATTTTCTATAGGAGCTTTGGTTATAATGGATAAAAAAGACAAATCAGAAAAATCGGTTTTAACCATACGAATAGATAACGATTTAGATGAGATTTTAAACGAGATTTGTGAAAAAAAAAGAGTAACAAAGGCTTTTCTCATTCGAAATTATCTTCATATTGCTCGTTTTGTTTATGTAAATAGAGACTCGATAAAATCTACGAACGATAATGATTTAATCCTCCTTAAAAGAAGCTTTTTTAGCGATTTAGTAAATAAATTCGATGAGGAAGAACAAATCGATATGGGAATTGAAATTGCACAGTTCATCAACGATCTAGCGAGATTAGAAGGAAAAATTGACGATTTGGATTATAAGCTCGATCTATGCGCTCAATACGGGTTTTTTCCAAAATATATTGATAAGGAAAATTATGTTTTGATATCTAATAAGTTTGGTCCTGAAAAATTTATCGAAGCATTCACATATAAACTCGTTAAAATGGGTTCTGAACAAGATTTTGATAAATCGTGGACTACTGAACAACTCGCAAAAAGCAAGGATGCTAAAAAGGCATACAAACAAAAAGTTAATCCCATAAGGAGAAGTGCGGAGCATTATTCTTTTGAATTTGCACGAATAGGAAAATAAGATAAATTGAAATAAAAAAGCGAAAAAACAAAAAATTCCTTATTTTCCAACTTTTTCAATGATTTTCTTTTTTAAAAGACCCCTTATTATGGCTTGAGAGGTTATATCACTTTCTGGAATTTTTTCACCGCTTTTTAATTTCACCAGGATTTCGAGTTCCTCTTTAGTAAGCATTCCTAATTCAGTAGAAAATTTGAACACTTTCTCAGGAGTACCATCTTCGTTTTTTATCTTATTGGATAAAATCTTTTTTACTGGTGTTAATTTATATTCCGCCATATAGTTATCACTTAATTTTTTTAGATAAATGAAATTGAAATTTCATGTTGTACTGTAATAAAATGAAACACCTTATTTAAACTTGTATTTCTCAACCATTTTAGAACAATCTCATTGAATTTTCATTCAAAATTCATTTGGACGAATGACAATAAGCAATTATTGAATTATCTTTGACGAATCAAAAATATTAAAATAAATTTTCTGTAGATTTACATAAACATTAGTGTAAAAAAAATTTCATTTTCAAAATTATTCTGTATTTTTTTAATTTAAAATCGTAATTTAAATTAGAATATTTTTGAAAAACTATAAGAGATCTTAGGAATTATTTTCAATCCATTCTTTTAGACCTAACAACGGTATGAGCGTGTTTTGAGGGCGAAAAAGGAGTTCGTAATTCAATTCGCTTAATATTCTTTCTAAAGAAGCCAAATTTAAAAGAATTGGTGAAAAGTTCAAACCATCCAAAAAAATCGTTTTTAGGCTATTCTCCCAAGTATTTAACATCAACTTCACTTCCTCTGAAATTAAGATTTCACTATTTTTCGAAAGATAATTCGAATATATTATTTCATCACCTTTATATGGTTTTTTAACTTCGTCATTCATTTTACTGTCAATAAAAGTGGATAGAGAGTTATATTTAATATAGCTCAGTGATCTTAAAAGACAGGCAAAATCTTTTTCAACAGTTTTTTTCTTAATTTTTTCTTCATATTGAAGCTGAGGATCCCCTTCAAAATCAAGAAAATAGATCTTATATTCTTTTTCAAATTTTCGGTATAAAATTTGTTCCATGTGCAGGTCTTGGTGAATTTGTTGTATTTTTACGCTCTCTTTAGGGATTTTTTTATATAAGTTATTAACTAATTCGTGGATTTTATCCAAAAAAGGTTCGATGGTTAATATCGTGCTTGGAGCAATAAAGTTTACATCTTTAATTCTTTTTTTGATAATTGATAGGTTAACATTTAGCATGTTTGAAAATTCAGAACAAAAAATTTTCGCATCTACTTTTTCCGAACGATAATTATCATATTTATCCGAAATCAACTTTTTATGTAGATCATTCATGCAACTTTTTAGTAAGATCATTAAATGCATCGATAATTGGCAATAATTATCAATGAATTTTTTTAATTGTTTTGTATCAATATTTGTAATGACTGTATCGTTTGAAATCGAAAAAATATCATTAATTAATAGGTTTAACTCATCCCAGAGAACTTTTCCAATATTTCCATCGCTTTCGATATACTCCATGATGCTAATAACATCCGCATTCTTAGACCTGAGCACGCCAATAATTTCAGGTAAATTTTTATAATCGTTATCCCTGAGAATTTTCAATTTCTCTGTCTCGATATTTTTTTGATAATATTTATAGGATTTTAATACAATGCTTCTTTCGACTTTATCTTCATTATTTTTCTCTCTGAAGCACATTAAAAAAACTAAATTCGTGGTATTTCCTTTTCCAAGTTGTTTGAGATCGAAATTGGATTTATTTTCTTTTAAATGAGCAT
>JAEOUI010000467.1 GCA_016839425.1 Promethearchaeota archaeon | reverse complement strand
GATTGGTAAAACAACTTAGAATTGCTTGATATTGTAATTTTTTATTTATTATTTATTGTTAATTGTTCTTCATTAATCTTGTAGGATACCAGAATGATCCACAAAAGAGAGACCAATCCCTATTCTTTATATCAAGCCGGTGTAATTGGATTGTAACCCTCTCATAAGAGCCCAAGTATTGTAAGGAGCAAGATATAAAAAATGGGTCCAATCATTCCAAAAAAGGTAAGATGCTTGATCGTTTTTTCGTTCATTATCTTGAATTTAAGATATATATAGCTTTTTAATTTTCATTCTTATGATAATGATAATCCATTGATTTATTAGAATTTAGAAAATGCAAACCATTAAATATAAAATCTCGCACGAATAATTCATTGAAATTAATTAGGAGTGTAAAAAATGGCAAAGAAGTACAAGGTAATCTACTTGAAAACCACGACACCTAACAAGGCAGTCGAAAAAATGGAAGATGCATTAAACGCACACAGCGCAGATGGTTGGAATTTCAGATTTATGACCGATAATTTCATTGTATTTGATCGAGATTAAACATTTCTTCTATTCTTTTTTTAATTATCGTGTTTGTAAAAGCAATACAAAATATTTTTAAATTAGATTTTATTTATGCTTTTATCAAAATCAGGAGACATTACATTGCAAGAAGAGATTAAGGTTATTAAAATTCAACTATTTTTTTTAGGATCGTTTTTATTGTGTTTTATTGGTGCCTTCAGTGTTTTCGGAGCCAATATATTAGTTAACATGTCAGATAATATTATTTCAATGACATCAATTATGACTATGCCTACAGTTATAAGTGTCTTGATATTAGGAATCTTACTTCTTGAAAACGCTATTCTCTCAATAGTGGGAATCGGAATTGCTGATAAAGAGAATAAGAAGTTCATTTCTGTGTTATTAATATTTGATTTGACAATATTTATCCTAAGCATGATATTTTACATATTTGGTAAAGGAATGCTTTCTTTTACAGAACCCTTGGCATCTCTATGTTTTTTATGGGCTTCAGGAGTTGCTATATTTTCAAGCGTGTTTCATCTTGCCGTTCAGAACCTCATAAAAAATAAGTAATTTTTAAAATTTTTTTAATTCTTTTTATAATAGAGAATTTTTTATCTAATCTTTTTCTTCTAATTAATAATGAATTATTCTCACGATGATTTTAAATTCATCGATTCTCACTGTCATTTTTTTCCTCCCCGAATGTTTCAATCCGTATGGCGCTATTTTGAGCGCCCTGACGATCATGGGAATCCCACGAATTGGCCAGTTTTTTACAAGCTCGAGATTGACAAATTAATTAATTGCTTGAAATTATTTAATGTCGTGGCGTTTACAGCATATAATTATGCTCATAAAAAAGGAATCGCTCGATCCATGAACGACTGGACTTTTCAATTCGCCAGTAAGTATAAGCATGTAATTCCGTTTGGAAGCGTTTGGCCAGAAGACGAGGACAAGGTAGAATATATTTCAAAAGCGATTGACGAATATGGATTTTATGGTATTAAGATACAACCACTGGTGCAAAACTTTTATCCCCTAGATCCTCGAATGACCCCCATCTACGATTTAATTGTTGAAAAAGGGAAATGGATTTGCATGCACGCTGGTACCTTTCCATACCGGAATCAATATGTTGGATATAAACATTTTATTAAGTTTCTTGAAAAATATCCCGACATCAAGATAATAGTGGCTCATATGGGTGCTTTCGAATACAAAAAATTCCTGACCTTATTAGAAACGCACGATAATCTTTACCTCGATACGACGATGATCTACATTCCAAATAACATCTTTCCCGAGCGAAAATCGAGGCGTCCCAAAGCAGAAGACCTATTATCTTATCAAGATAAAATTCTCTTCGGCACGGATTTTCCTAATATCCCTTACGAGTACAAAAACGCAACTCGCGGTTTGCTCGATATGGATTTGCCAAGAAATTTTTACGAAAAGATCTTTTACTGGAATGCGAAGAAAATTTTTAACTTGAATCAATCTAAACCTTAGTGAATTAATTGAAATAAAGCTAAAAATCATGCCACATTTATTCGCGCGTTCTATAAAACGATTTTTTTATTGAATAATAAATTAATTGAATTGATAACTATGAAAGAAGTTTCTAAGGACGACAAGTTATTTTATTTTGAAAAGCATTTTTTTACTTTAGACGGCCTGTGGATGATTGAGGCCGAGAACGAGGTGGGCTGGGAGAAGGCTCTCAAGATAGATTTGGAAGTGTGGATCAGGTTGCTCCGCATCATCATTCGACGCATTAAAAAATATTTGAACATAAAATCTAATGATATAAAGGACCTCATGGAAATATTGACCTTCAGGTGGAGCGTGGAGAATTGGACTTATGAAATACTCAAATGCGACGAAAAGGAGGCATCAGTTAAGATAAGAGCATGTCCTTACAAGTCGATTATGGATAGAAATCCTGAACGACACGATAAAATCGAATTAATATGCAAAAATATGTGCATTCCCTTTTACGAGTCCATCGTCAAAGATTTTAATCCCAATATTAAGGTGGAACGGAGCAAGTATATGGGATTGGGCGATTCCGTTTGCGATTTTACATTAAAGGAGTAGCGTGAATGGAAAGCATAGTTGAGAACAAATCCAAGTGGAATCTAATAGATTACCTCTTACTCGTCCCAAGCATCGTTGTAGGATTCGTCATCTTCTATTTTTCTTCGCTTCCAAACCCCTTGACTGCAACAGTTATCGAATCCTCTCTGTTAAGCTCTCTACCTACTATATTACATTTCCTGGAATTTGCAGCTCTATCCTTTTGTTTAGTTTTTGGACTCGAAAAAAAGACAAAAGGACTTGTTATTATAAATATTGCTTTAATTTGGGCAATTATTGACGAGATTCACCAGATTTTCGTCCCTAATCGATATTTCGATGTTTTTGACCTCCTTGTTGACGCTATCGGAATTCTTATTGGATATTGTGTTTACTTTGGTTTAAAAAAGTTAATTATAAAAATCAAGCAACCTCGTTGTTAATTATTAACAAATTCCATTCAAATGATTAAATCGTTATTTATACTCAGATCTTTTTTTTAGGAAATCCTTGCTCATAGCATCTAATCGGCAGGTCATTAGAAACGGCAGCAAGGCACCTATTACACGATGTACACGAAACCTCGTAATTATCTGAACTTTCTATATCAAGAACAAGACTTGGATTCTTTATGAAGGGTCGGCACATTGATATAAAACAGATTTTAGGATTCTCGTTGAGAATTTTATTCATCATGTCAACCTTGCGAAATCCACCAACTAGGATTATCGGGATCTTTTTTACGCTTTCAGCCACAATTTTGGCAGCTTCAAGGTTATATGCTTCTTGTAACTCATATTTACCGATCATATTTTTAAAGGACGATTCTACTACGGATCGATACCGTTCGGGTTGTGCTTGAGAAATTTCTTTTACGGGAATTTCGCCCCGACACATATTGAAAACAGAATGGCTTACGGTTCCTCCAGACAGTTCTATAGCGTCCACTCCAAGCTCTTCCAGCCACTTAGCGTATGTTGCCGCCAAACTTGGTGTGATACCTTTAGGAATCCAATCGTGTGTATTTAACTTGACGATGAGAGGCCACCAACTTGGAACAACTTTTTTTATGGAGAGAACGATCTCTTTAAGGAGTCGAAAGCGATTTTCGGCTGAACCCCCCCAATCATCGTGGCGATGGTTAAAAAAAGGGGAAAGGAACTGTCCGAGGAGATATCCGTGAGCTGCGTGTATTTGAATTGCATCCGCTTCGACATCTACAACTCTTAAGGCCGCTTTAGTAAAAGCATCGATAACTTCCAATATATCTTCCTCGCACATTTCTTTCGGCTGGCGAGAAGTAACTGGATTTGCCACGCTGCTTGAAGGCGCTAAAGGAGTGGAGCTGATGAGGCGCCGAGATGTCGACATGCCCGCGTGAGATAATTGAAAGGCAACATCGCCCCTTTCGTTTTTAACAGTCTCAACCAATTCCCTCAATCCCGGCAAGAGAGAATCGTCCCATATACCGATTTGATGTGGTGCTGCCTTTCCCAAGGGATGTACATACATGTGTCCCGTGACGATGAGTCCAATAAATCCTTTTGCAAGCCTTTTATACAATTTAAGGAGCTGTGGTGTAATTTTCCCGCCTTCACCAGCGATGCCCTCATATGTTGCCGAACGGACGAATCGATTCCATAATTCTCTTTCTCCAATGTATTGATGTTCAAATAGAGATCGAAACTTTATCACCTGAAAAATAGCTATTAATAACATCTAGTAGGTTTTTTCAAAAATAGTTTTTCAATTTGTTTTTAGATTTATAATGCTCTTTTTTAATTTTTTATTAACTTGATGTTCTTTTCATCATGTTTATAATTCCAATTGATTTAATAATTTCTACTAAACACAATTTACTTTCAAAATTAACTCTATTAGTATCAATAATCGTTTTATTCGTTTTTATTATTTGCAAAATTGATATTTGGGTATCTTAAGTATTGAAATTCTATTTATTAGGTTAAAATCCAGTTCCAATAAAATATATCCCATTTCACATTATTTTCGCAACAAATATCCTTTGAAATCAGTAATCAAGGTTTTCATACTTCAAGCACTAACCATACTACTTTAAATCTAACTTGAAAATATCATATATTAAACAACTTTTGAAAAAAATTAAATTTATCAACAATTCAAAAAATTATCATGAGAAAAAAAAAGAACAATATTCTTATTAATCCTACACAGCAGCCACAACGCACGATTTCAATAAGATTATTGTCATTGATAGTAATAAGCGCGTTTTTACGGATTTTTTTAAGTCACGATTATCAAATTGAAGCCATAACTGATGATAACATCATAAAACCG
>JAEOUI010000466.1 GCA_016839425.1 Promethearchaeota archaeon | reverse complement strand
TAAGCAATAACCAGTTGACTCAAATCCCAACGCAATTATGGGCACTAAAAGACCTGACTGATTTGAACTTGAGCAATAATCCTTTAGATCCTGAAAACGAGATTTTATCCAAGAAAACTCCTGATTTATTAAGAGAAGCCTTGAGAAAACAAGCTACTATCAAGATTTTCATATCGCACGCAGTAGTTGATTTTGCACCCTATCGAATTGAGGAACTGGTAAACTACTTGAAAAAGCAAAAAGAAATATCTGAAGTGTTGTTCTGCGAAGCGGACATGTCTGGAAGCATCGACCAATGGATGTTAGACAATGTTCAGAGATGTCAACTCGTTTTATTTATTGGTACGAACAAATCGGTATTTAATTCGGTTGATTGCGATAACGAACTCCAACTTGCTAACAAATTTTCCATCCCCGTTGTTCCCTTGAAAGGATTGGATATAGATTGGGCAGATCTCGCAGAAAAAAATTTATCTCGACAATTAGGACTAGAATATGATCTTGAAAATTTTGAGGAGTTCTGTGGTAATGTGTACAAGTATGTTGAAAACCTCAAGCGAGAAATCAACTTAATGGAAAAGCAGGAGCGAGTTGCAGGAATCACGGACATTTATGAAAGATTTCGGCTAATGCTAGACGAAAAGCTGAGTGAAGTCTCGCGCAAGATGGATCAGATTGTTGGTAAAATAGAAGGTTTAACAGAAAGATTAGACAAATTGGAAAATAAATAGAAGTCTAAAATTTTTATTTTTTTTATTCAAATTTAAATTAAAAGGTTTAAAATGATTTTTTTAATACGAATCAATCGGAAATATGATTCTAAAAAGCTTAAATAAGAAAATTAAAATATCTTTTATATTAAAGCAATATCAATATAAAATGAGAGTGGAGGGAGTGGGATTTGAACCCACGAACTCCTATGAGACGGGATCTTAAGTCCAGCACCTTTAGTCTTGACCCAAACAAGCGTATTTAAAGGCCTCAAATGGTCAATTTGACCAAGCTCGGTAATCCCTCCAAAATAATTTTAACCGATGTGTGGTAAGAATCTAACTCAAATAATCTCGTTTTACGCGTTAGAGTACAATATGAAAAATCAAATGTTTCATATAAATTTTTCTTTGAATTTTTCTTGTTGATCTTTGAGAGCATATCAAAATTTCCTATAAATTATTGTAATTTTTTGATTGTACTCTCGCTAATAGGATCTATAAATAGCATGAACTAAGAAATCGCGGTAAAAAATTCCCAAATTTTTTTAACTTATCAAAAGGTTAAAATAATAGAATAACTATAAACATATTAAATTTCATGGAAAAACTAAAACTTTAACTTGAGTCCATTGATCATCATGAGAGAGTTTAAAGAGAATATACCCTTAAAATTGCGGAGGTACATCTAATGCCAGTAGGAATACTCGTCATACGGTGGGATAACGAAATTGGTCCTATTAACGAAGGTTTTTATCCAGAAACGCTTAAAATAACAAACAATTTATTAACCCAGGTTTACAGTTCGCATCGTTATCAATCCTTAAAACCGGGATTTGCCTCAATCTCCTTGAAAAACAACAAAATAGTATCATTTTTTTCAGGTGTAGGCGATATGCATATTAGCGTGGAGAACTATGTAGTTGCATTGCTCCTTCGAAGGGACGAGAAACCTCACCTATATCGAGAAATTTTAAAGAAGATAGCCGCTGAAATACTCGATAAAATTCCTGACGGAAAGTTTCTCGAAATTCTTCCTAATTTATATAAGGAATTGGCAAAGGTTTAACATTATTTTTGTTTCCTTTTTCCTAAATAAAAGAGAAGGTTAAGAGTACTAATTTACTTTTTTGATTTGAAGCTTGCCTAACTCGTTCGTTTCAATAAGACCTACACTTTCGAGTTGTTTTACAAACCTTTGAGTCATAACCATAGGAGAGCCTAACGCAGCTCTTAATTCGTCCATACTCATCGAACCTACTTTTTCAAGTATTAAAAATGTTTTAAATTGAGGTTCATGTTCCATTAGGGCGTTTAATTTTTCGTTTTGCATTACTTTTTGGGCGTTTTCTTCATAAAATTTCTTATAATCGACCATTTTTTGTTTTAATTCGTCCATCTTTATCTCGTCGGCTTTCCTAGATTCTCCAAATTCGCTAATTTTTTTAATTTCTTCTTCATATTTCTCTTTAAGGTCGGAATATTTATTGATGGCATCTTGTGCTTCGTTTTGTTTTTCGGTAAATCCTAACTTTTGTTCAAGCAACTTGGAATCCAAATCGCTTATTTGCCCTTTTAATTCCTGTCGCTCCTTAGAAAATGAAAGTCGCAATTCTTCGAGCTCTTTTTTCTGATCATCTCTTAGTTTTTCAAACTCCTTGTCATATTCTTCTCGAATTTTTTCAATCTCCTTCTTACTTTCCTCCCTTATACCCTCAGCTTCACCCCCTAAGACTTGAGTTCTTTTTTCAAGCTCTTCTTTGTACTTATTCGAAGTAATCTCAAGCTGGTTAATTTTATTTTCTAACGAAAGAATTTTATCGTTTTTGAAAATAATTTCTGAGGCTTTTTCAGCGTTTTCGGTCTGTAATTTTGATATGGTTTCGTAGGATTCTTTTAATTTTTCTTGAGTTGGGATAACCGCTTTCTTGCTGAGTTCAAGTTCCGTTCGAGCTTGTACAAGATCTCCCTTGACATGATCCAGTTCGGTATCCTTTTCGTTTATGATTACCCGAAGTTCTCCGATTATTGCTTTTAACTCCCGTATATCTTCGGGAACTTCAACTAAATCAGCTGATTTTGATTTTTGTTCGTCTAAAAGAGTTTCTAAATCTGAAATGATAGTTTTTTGTTTTTCAATAACAAGCATAAGCTTTTCAATCTTTTGCTGGAGCGTTGCAGACTCTTTTTCTTTTGAATCAATGCTATCGAGCATGTCCCGTAAATTATCACCCATATTTCATTCACTCCTCTTAATGATAAAATAATATGATGTTACCATTCTATTTAAAAATAGCTTATATTCCAATGCTATTAGTTCAATTTAAGATTATCACTATTATAACGGAATTATTTTATATAATTAACGACATTTTTCATTTTTCGAGTGATAAAAAAGATAGCTAAGATTGAACTCTCAGATAAATCGTATTTTTTTGATGATAAATTTTAAGTATTTATTTTTTTGAGAAATATATTCGATATTGCTTTTGGAAGGAACCACCCAAGATAATAGAAAATAGCGCCTAAAACTAATATCATTCTTATAAGAATTAGGAGAGGGCCATTTAGCTGTGGAATAGTTGAATCTAAGATTGCTCCAACTGTGAACAATACCCACGCAATTTCAAGCAACCAGCCCTTCAATCGGGTTTCGTCGAATTCCGACTTGATGCATTTAATAGAGAATGCCGTTCCAGCAAAAATAAAGGTTAAAATAGCAGCGTATATGAAAATCTTTGAAAAATTTGAATGAGTTGAATTGAACTCTTCGTTCACTTCTCCAATGAAAGATACATTATTTGTTGCTATTGCTATTATCATTATGATAAAAAATATCGCATATGCGATGATGTATGGGACCAAGATTAATTTTCCGCTCTTTAATTCCATAAATGTCACGATACAATACACTAACCCAATCATCCAGAAAGGTAATGCTACATTCGCAATAAATATATATTGAGCCTCTGTTAATCTGTAGTTAAAAAAACCGTGGGCTATAAACTCTGTAGCCACACCCCACCACGGAGAGCTTAATAGAATCATGGTAGTCCCTACAGTAATATATTCGTATCTCTTTAATTTTTTTGTCTTTAAAATTATTTTCACTCCAATTATGGTTGTCGTCATAACCCAGATTAGCGTAATTAAGCCATTTATAAAATTATCTATTGACATATCTGTAAATACCATCAAGCCTCCCCTAAGCTAAAATTAAATAAAATATCTATTACTTTAATTCGTTATTAATCCTATATATAGATTCCCAAATCGAAATATTATGGTGAAGTTCTATTTTCAAAAATCAAATTAAAATTGATTCCTTTAATATCTATCTGTCTATATATTGGATAGAATCTAAAACCAAAAGAAAATCCGCTTTATTGAAGCGAATTGAATTTCATAAGGATGAAAAAGACACAATTATTAATAAAAATGAATTAATAAAAAATCGAGAAATAAAACATCAAAACACCATCGACATATTAATAAATATCATAAAAGATTATTTTTCTGGAGATCAGATAAATTTAGCAAATGCTATTGACCAACTTGATTTGGATCTCGACCTTGAGGATAAATTTCAAACATCTTTTTCATTAAAAATTGCTAAAGCTTTACTTTCGTTAAAGTACGGAGAATTAACGACTTATTCTAAAATTGGTAAAATGATTGGATCGAAGGCTTATAGGGCCATCGGAAATGTTATAAGGTCAAATCCCATTCCTTTAATATTACCTTGTCATCGTGTCGTAAAAAAGAGCGGAGAAATAGGAGGTTTTATGGGAGAGACTAGGGGAGGATGGGAACAAGACCTTAAGAAGCGATTAATTATTTTAGAACAAAACAATAAGCAATTATGAAAGAAAAAGAAAAATAAAATTTTAAAAAAGGTTTGTTTTCAATTAGTATTTTTTTGACCTTCCAACGACAAGGGCAACTAAAGCGGCCACGATTCCAAACAAAATCATATTAACAACGCCTTTAACGATGATCCAAACCACTGCGTCAGAAAATTCAGCGCTGCTTTGGCTTGTAACCCAACTACAAACCAATTGAGATTGGCTTGCAGCGATTGTTACCATTACGATGCACACTACCATTGTTATTACCCATCCGATAACTGCGTTTGTAATATCGCCGCCCATAAGTCCAGCTGCGATAGCCGCAAATATCATTATGAGAATCATCATTATATAACGTAATTTATCGCCATCTGTAACGAATGGTCGTTCCATCCAATCACCCGCAATTTCCCAAGGAAAAGCAGTGGAAGGTTGAGCCAATCGCCACAATAACCACGTGAAGTTGTCTGATACGAGGTTTAAATCGTCTGATAGCTTATTTCCACCGTCCATTGACATGCCTATTATGTAAAACAGAAAATTCAACAGCAATAGTATTACTAGGCTTATGATGAAAGCCATACCTGCGCTTTTTCTCATTTGATCAAACCCCTCATATTTTTTTAAAATTTATATGATACTATTTATTGGTACGGTAAAAATATAAAGTTTTAGAAATGATATTCAAAAATTGGATTTAAACAGTCTTATAATAATAAAAAAAAGGAACAAAGAAATTTTTGTTATTTTTCTGGTCTCCGTGCAATCTGGGCAACTAAAAGGGCTAATAAACCAAATAATATGAGATGGATGATCCCCGCAAAAATTATATCATAAGCGGCGGATTCTAAATCAGATGTAAATAAATCAAATCCAATTAACGCTAGAATAATACTAACTATACAGACTAATGCCCAAGCGAAAAATGCGGTCCCAAGTTCTCCTGCTGTTAGTCCTACAACGATAGAAGATATAATAAGCGATAAAAAATATCCAATCAACATTACTCTAATACCGTCAAAAGAAGTATTTGCAGCGTTTTCAATTATTTCCCAAGGATATCCAGCAATTGGATAAACTAACCTAACAAGCAGGGTTCGTGGTTCAGTGGCAATATAATTAATTTGAGCATCCAATGTACCTACTATTGAATATCCAATGATCCAAAATAAAAAGTTTAGTAGTATGAAAACGATTAAACCTAAGAAGAATGCTGTTAATAAACCTTTTCTCACAGTGTTTGCACCTATAAATGGAATTATATCTTAATAGTACTGATACCATATAAAATTTAGGATCGAATAGAATTATTAAAGAAAAAAACCTTGCGAATTCAATGAATTCGCTTCGGACCATTTATTAATTTTTTCCCTGCAAAAACGCGTCAAAATCTGCAATCAATTTATCTATCTCTAACTTTCTTGCGTCTAATTTTTG
>JAEOUI010000465.1 GCA_016839425.1 Promethearchaeota archaeon | reverse complement strand
ATTTTAGTTTCTCTCTTAAAGGTGAGAGCTGTCTTTTGAAGTGATCAATAAGCGAATTTCCCTCGATGTTCTTGCATTTTTCTTTTAGAAGTGGACAATTACCTCCCTTCGAATCTATCATATTTTCTTCAAGATAAGCAATTTCCGTATCAAGTCCGATTTTATATTCGTTAAGCTGGTTATATTCTTTCTGAATAAAATCAAGTTGGGAATATTCTTTCTTAATCTCAGGAAGATTTTTAAGTTTATCTTCTAATTCGAATTTTCTCTTGTTATTTTTAAGGTGCTTTTCTTTAATTCCATTCAAGTTTTCTTGATAGGTCATAATGGTTTTAATTTGTCCCTGTAAATCTTCTATTTTTTTCTGGACAGATTCAGATTCTTTAAATTCTTCTTTTAATTTTGGAAATTCTTGTTTAAAGGTTGATATCTCTTCGATTTGAGCTTGAACTCTTTCTTTTTTGGCGTTTAATTCAGTAATTCTTTTTTGAGAACTAGCCATTTGATCCTTAAATTCTTGGAATTCGGAATAAAGTGCTTGAAGTTCTTTTTCTTTAGTAATTAAGTTAACATGTTTAATATGGTCTGAGCGCGTTATATTACAAATCTTTTCAGATTCTTTTGCTTCTAAGAGATTTTTTTTGATAAGATCAATAGTCTCCCCTTCACTTGATGCTTTTTGTTCGAATTCTTTCTTTTTGATTTCTAATTCTCTTAATTTTTCTTCTAATTCTTTCAATTTTTCGTGTTTTTCAGAAGCTTGATTGAGTTCTTTCTCTTTAATTTTAAGATCAATCTCGAGTTCATTTAATTCGGTTTTTAATCGTTCGATTTCCAATTGCATGTCCTTTTTTTCTTTCAATTCTCCTTCTAACTTGCCCATTTCTATTGCTAATTCTTGAATTTCGTCCTTAAACAAATTTATTAATCTAATTCCTTTTTCATAGATATTACGATACACATCAACATTCAATATTGGATTAAAGAATTTCATTCGTTCGGTAGGAGTTCTTAGAAATGGTTCTGTAAAAGATCCTTGAGGAATACCTATGGATGTTTCGAATATATTTGAAAGATTCAAGTCTTTTCTCAATGAAAATTGCGTTTTTAGCCACGCTATAAGGTCGCTTTTATTATCAATGTTTTGAATCAAGACGCCCGTCCGAGCGTCCGAAATTTCTATCGCATTATTTTGCTTCCCGATTGTTCTTTCCACGATAAAAACGTCGTCGTTGAGACCAACAACCCACAATTTAATTAAACCAAATTTGGGTGCTTTTCTTACAGTAGTTCGCACATACGACTTTTGATTTCCAGGAAGGTAATTAAATAATACGTAACCAATCATGTTTAATATCGTTGATTTTCCCGTGCCATTTTGACCGAGCAACATGTTTAGACCTTCTTGGAATTCAATGGTCGTTCTTTTATGAGTCGTTATGTTTTGTAGTTCAATTTTTTTGATTAACATGTTCTTTAAAACACCTCAAAGTCGGATTCTTCTTCATCATCATCTATATCAAAATCAATATCTATATCGCTAAATTCATCATCATCCTGTAATTCTAATGTTTCTTCTTTTTGATTTACTTCGTTAAAAACATTATTTACTGTTTCTTCAATAATAATCTCGTTATAGGATCTTTTGTTATGATTCAAAAATATTTCATTAAAATCTTTAAAATCCTTCACATTGAATTTAACCCATTCTTTTATCTGATCTTTTATTTTAATATAATTTGGTTTTTTATCGATTAATTCAGATTTCAAATCATTCATTAAAGCTAAAATTGCATCCTTGTGTTTTATTAACTCTGGATTCTCCTCAATTATAGCCATAAATACATTTTGTTCAATTTCTTCAATTGTCATTATATTATTTGGATTGGATATTTTAATATCATCTAATGATGAAGATAAATCTTTAGTATAAATCCTAACATCTAAAATCGCAAATTCATCTAACAACGCAGTACGAAGTTTATTGATATTTATTTCTAACCTTGAATAATTTATTATACCTGTAATTGAAAATATTAAGATCATTGTGTTGAGATCTTCCCTAGAATAAT
>JAEOUI010000464.1 GCA_016839425.1 Promethearchaeota archaeon | reverse complement strand
TTTTTAAAAATAATTTTATTTTTTTCTTTTTTGTATAACTGAATTTAAAAAACTTTCAGGTCGCTTTCTTTCCACTGATCGTACTGTTCAAAAGTTTCATCGATTTTCTTCAATACTTCTTGGATGGATTTTCTGGTCTTGTTGTCCTTGCCGAAAGTGTCTTCCATAACTTGGTAGAGGTTTATTTGGTATTCAAGCGTGAGATCGGATATCTTCATCAAGTCTTCTTTTTGGATACCTTTTTCGCTAAGTTGAATTATAATATTTTCAATGCCCTCCTTGAGCTTTATCGTGGCATTCAAGGCGTTCTTGCTTTTCTCGTAGAGGGAGTGCTCTTTATCGAACATTTTTTGCTCTTCTTTAGACAACTTTATTTTTTCAATGTCCTCCACCCTTTCCTTGAGGAGATGTTTGACACGATGGTAAATAACGATTGCCTCATTTATTTTGCCCATGCTATTGATGAGATCCCGATTTCTTAATAATTTTGCCTCAACTATCTTGATATAAGCATCCTCGTAATACATTTGTAGTTCCCCGAATGTACTTTTTCCCCATACGCTTATTTTCTCTCCGATGCGTTCTAACAAGTTCTTTTGTTCTTGAATTTCTTCCTTAGTAAGTTTGTCTTTATTGAGTTCCTTGAATATTTTCCTGGCTTCGATTCTAACTTGTTCGACTCGGTGTATCATGCCATTTGCTTTTTTTTCGATGTTGGTTATGCTCCTGCTTTCGCCTTCGCTTGCGCAGTATTTAAAACTTTTTAAGGCTTCGTCTAATAAAGAAGAGAATTTATTTTGGTCTGAAAGAATGTAATATTTCGAATCTTGCACTTTTTGCGTCGCCTTGTCCATTTCAATCTCTAACTCGAAAATGTGATCGATTAGCGTGATTTGACCCCGTTCGGAAAGAACTTTTGATTTTGCGTCCATTTCATCGCCCACCCTTTGGCTTGCTCTGTACCAAAACAAGCCCGCGGGAATCCAGAACAAGATGGAAAACACCATCATATTAAACATTCCACCTAAAATTCCAATAAGCCAAGAGGAAAACAAGAGAGTCAAGCCCTTACTCATTTGCTCTGACAAGTTTATCATGGATGCCGCCGTGCCTCTATGTTCTGGTAAATTTACATCCGCCATTACAGCGTTTTTGTTAGCTGCGGGCCCCGCAGTTAATACAGAGGCAATTAATGCAAACGAAAATGTGATATAATAGGAAGGATAGGTCGTGAAAATCGCTCCAATGGTTTCTAACATGTACCTGCCCACTTCCTCGTTAGGAATTTCTGCGGGATAATTAATGCCTAGCTTGCTCGAATCTACTACAGAGATCGAAAAGAACAAGAGGAGGGCAAAAGGAATTACCAGTACCAAGCAAATAAATCCAATGCGGGCTCGATTTGCCTTGTTTTTTTTAAATAAGTAATCACCTAAAGCCGAAAAAATCAAATTTCCTAAGATGTATCCCGCAGCTATGAGACCGGCAAAAATTGTTGCCGTTTGAAGCCTGATCTTTTCGGGAATATCAAACAAATAGTATTCTCTTAATAATGTCGTGAGAAAATAAGTCAAGACCGTTCCAGGAACTAAAGTAAAGAATCCTTGCGTTATTAAATTGCGGTTAGTTTTTTTTTTAGTAATGGCAACCAAATCATCCTTGGATATCTTGTACGAATATTCCAAGTTATAGTGAGTTAATTCAATGAGCTCTCCTTCTGTTTCGCCCTTTTTTGGCATTTTCACGAATAACATCACGAAGATAACAACGCAACTTATAATTGAAAGTATTAAAAACGGAAATCGCCAACTCGTTATTGGTCCTAAAAAAGAAGATAACGCTTGGCCGCTCGCGTTGGAAATACCACTCACGATGGCTATAGTTCCAAACCATCCCGATCGCTCGTCTGGCGGTATTGCATCTGAAATGATCGAATACCCGATCGGAAGCACACATCCAAGACCAGCTCCGCTTAAAGCTCGAGACCAGACGAGAGTCGTATAATTAGCACTAAAAAAAGTGAAAAACATTCCAAATGTCCAAGAAAAAGCTCCTGCCATGAGGACTTTTATTCTATCGACCTTATCGGCAAAATATCCCCAGAAAATAGCAAATCCCGCGCTAATTAGCACGAAGAAAGCGTCCGGTATGGCAAACCACTCAGCGGAAACTCCGAATTCCGCACCCATAATGGCGTAGCTCGGAATGAGCATGCTCTGGCACGCCACTGAAATGAATAACAAGACTAAAATCAAGACGATGGGAAGAATGTCTTTCTTTTTTATATTCGTGAGCGGCATCGAACTTTACGGGATTTTCACTTCAATACTTGCGATAATAATAATAACGAGCTCGGTTTAAAAAAGGTTTTTAAGAACTAATATTTAAAAAGGGAATATTATTTGAAAGAAATAATAAAAATTTTCCTCGAGATCAACAATTAATACTATCTGAGATATAATATAACCTAATAAAAACACTTTTTAAACATGTCAAAATACCCTTTAGATGAAATAATTAAAGACTATAAAGCTAATTTTAACGAGGCTCTTGTACTACTGAATAAAACATACGGTTTTGAACTTAAATTGCCTTACTCAATTAGTTCACATCCCAATTTAAAATTGCGAATGGGTCGAATGATTAGGTGTGCAATGGATAGAAAAAATTCGCTTTTAATCATCTCTCCAGAAGTGTACGATAAGGATTTTCTGGAGGTTATTATCGTTCGAGAAATCCTAGTTGTTCTTTTATATGAATTAGTTGTCTTAAATCAAAAGATTGACGATTTTAACGTGTTTTGGTACGATTTAGCGCTTTTATTTGCAAATTTTTACTTAGGAAATAAGCATAACGCTTTTATTAAAAGCCTCTTTGAACGATCAACAATCAGCTTCTTGAACTTTCAAGACGGAACCAAGTTTTATTGCTCTGAAAAAATTATAACTGTTTTAAATGATTTTTCAACAGTTCTTACTCGAGATAAAATCGAGATTTTATTTTCAAATGTGTTTAATGTGCTTAAATTATTAAAAAAATACGGTATTAGACTTTCAATTCGAGAATTTTCTATTATGTGTGATGCTTTAATAGATATTTTTTCGAGTGACAATTTAAAAGGTTTCCTCAAACCTCTCGGAGAGAACCATAATTTAGAATTTATTGAGAATATTTTTAAAAAAACCCTCGAGGCTGATCCTGCGTCTATAAAGGACGAATTTTTAACATCGTGTTTTAAATTATTAACCAATGCTCCTGAAAATGAAAAAGAGCAGAGTATTCTTATTGAGAATCTGAGCAGATATTTGAAAGACGAAACAATTAAAAAAGACATACATGAGATTGAAGCTCTTATTACGGAAATTAAAGTATTATCTTTCGATGGATGATCAAAAATTGGTCCTTGTGAATTTAAAAATTAGTAATTCGATCTTATTAATAACCAAAATCATTCAAAAATCGAAGTGCTTAATATGGAAAAAAAAAAAATATTACGCAATGCTTATAATGACCTTTATGGGCGTCCTTGCCTTTTTTTGCTCCTTACCTACTGTTAGATGTGCTACTATGGGGGGAGAAATAACATTATATCCTGGCGAAGAATACGCCGAAAGAATCACGCCAAAAATGAATGTGAAATGGTCTTTTTCGAGTTCAAATCCAAATGTTAATATCACCTTAGTGAGATATACCGAGTCGTGTTACGAGCTTGATGGATGGTATTCAACGATCTGCGAAAATCGTAATAACGGATCGGGCACTTGGGATGTTCCTACCATGGTGTTAGAGTGTTATGCATCAGAAGAAGAAAAAGAACAAGCAGGATCGACAAGTGAGATACCTCCGTTTTATTTCGTATTCATTAACGAGAATAGTGAAGAGAGCACGACTCTTACATATGAATTAAAAATAGATGAAAGTTTACCGTTTGGGGCCGTTCCAGGGTTCTACGGATGTATCGTAATCATTATCAGTTCATTAGCGATTTGTTCATTCGTGATGGCAAGAAGAATTAAAAAAGATCATTAAATTCCTTTTTTTTTTTCTTAATATTGATATTAACGATTAAAAATTCTAATAGGAATAATGAATTAATAGTGTCCAATAAAAAATCATATTTAAATTTTAAAAGGACTATAACAATATGATTTATTCTGGATGAATTGTTCGGCTAATTTCTTCTTATTTGTATCTTTTTGATCGTCCTTGCGGCATTTATCCAGCTCTTTTCTCGTTATAAGCCTACAACTCACGAGCAAGACATTTTCCTTGTTCAGTTTCATTTCCTTTGGAACATTTTCGGAAGGGACATTCATGAGAATTCCATAGCTACCCTTTTTATCTTGATAATCCTTGGAAAAACTGCCATTTGCAAATTCTATAGATCCTATCCCTCGTGCTTCAAGCATTCCGTTAATATTTCCGTGCTGAATCGTAATCTGAGAAATCTGGCTTAGCACGCCGAGAGAATAATGCCCGTGAAATGCCTCAAATTTAACCTTGCCTTCAAATTCCATGTAGAATTCTATCCCAAAACCATTGAATTTTAAATCAGGATCCAATTCTTCGTTTTCGAAACAATCTGAAAGCCCGTCCGTGATGAAGAGCGTCGATTCTTCACCATAAATGACATCAAATTGAGGTCGACCTGCTGGCCATGCGTATCCTCCCATAAATTGAGGTCCAATGAGGGGAGTATAAACATCATCATGCATTTTTCCCAAAGTCTCATAGATATATTTCCTTAATCGACGAGATTCGATTATTACTTGAGTGCGATCCATTTAAATTTGTATGATATTTTAAGATTTATTAATAACCAATTGAATTAACGATAAAAGAAATATCTTTTTAGAGATAGTTGGAATTTAATAAAGAACAATTAGATCGTGAAACATAAATTTCACGAGCATGGATATGCTTCTTCATATTGTCCTAATATATATCCCCGTATTATCCTATCAAATAAAAAAAAATCTCTGATTTTTAAAATAATCTGGTAAAATTGAAATTTAAATAATATCTTTAACCAATGGTCCTTATTTTTTTCATTTTTAAAATATTATATTTTTATTGTTGATATCAAGCAAATACAAAAAAGATCGCTATTGTTATGATTATGAAAAAAAATGTAAGACAGCAGCAAAAATGATATCGATAGCTTTTTTGTTCATTACTAATAGGATGAAACATTTTTGTATGTTCTGCAATATAAAATCTTATTAATCGTAGAGTGTAGAAAAACGATATAAATACTTCCGGAATCCATCTGTATAAAAGATATACTAATAATAATAACGCACCTAATACGGCTGTAATATCCGCTAACTGTTTATGAATAATAAATGCATCCGCTCCGAGATATGTAATATATACTTGAATGAAAATTCGAAAAACATTAGCTAAATGTCCTATTGTTACAGCTACGAAAATATATTTTACTTTTCTCCATGCTATATAGTCTTCCTTCCTTTCAAAAACCGAGCTAGGAGCAAATATAGTAAGTCCTGCTATTAGTCCCCAGACTTGAGCGCCTACGCACCCTGGGGAGATCATATATACATAATTCTCTTGTATGATATACCACGGATTCGGATTTCCAGGTATATAAGATGTAGAAACTCCGACATTAAAGATGTCATTTAATAAGAATGATGCTTGTTTAGCAACTACTTCCCCTAACCAATCATTAATTTCGAGATCGAGAAAAT
>JAEOUI010000597.1 GCA_016839425.1 Promethearchaeota archaeon | reverse complement strand
TTTATTCCCATCAATATCGATATAATAATGAAATTCTATCTTATCCTCAACAAGCAGCAGATATTGAAATTCCCTATGAAATACCATTTTTCTTTCAGGACGATAAAAGAACATTTTTCGTCATCCCAAAGATTACCGAGCAAAACGAGGATAATGTGAAATTTGAATTTAACACTTTTTATCATTATCATGCCTGTTCATTTATAGAATATCTCAACAATGTTGGCATTAGCGGATTATTTGAAAATGTTAAGACCCTATCAGAACGAAATATATTTTCAAACGGAGATTATACACTTACTAAATTTGTTGATATACCTTACCCAAAGGAAATGGTTGATTTTAACTCATTTTCTGCTAATTCAATATATAATTGGGAGTTATTTTTCCACGCACCTCTATTAATTGCAACCAATCTTAGCAATAATCAAAGATTCGAGGAAGCTCAAAAATGGTTTCACTACATTTTCGATCCTACGAAAGGAATTGATAATTGTTGGAACTTCGAACCGCTTTCCAAGGAAGAAAAATTAGATCCAATTCAAGATTTATTAGACATATTTCACTACGAAGAAGATATTAACACACAGAGTAAAAAAAAGGACTTCAATAACCAAATAAAACAATGGATGGATGATCCGTTTAATCCCCATTTAATTGCTCGATTGAGAATAGGAGCGTATCAAAAAGCAGTAGTATTAAAATACCTGGATAATTTAATCGCATGGGCAGATAATTTATTCAGACAATTTCAAACAGAATCTATCAACGAAGCAACACAACTTTATATTCTAGCTTCTGATATTCTAGGAAAACGCCCCGAAAGAGTATTAGGAAAAAAAATCGATATAGCAACATATCCTGAATTGCTATCGCAGATTGTTGATGAACTTAGTCTCATTGAAAACACACTACCACCTATTAAAGACATTTTAATCCCTTCTTTTCCTGAGGAATTTGCGAATCTATTGAATTTTTTCACGCATTATTTCTGTATTCCTCATAACGAGGAAATGTTTAAATATTGGGATGTTGTGGAAGATAGATTGTTTAAAATCCGACACTGCAAGGATATCGAAGGAGTAGCCAAACAACCTTCATTAATAGCACCCCCAATTTCTCCAAGCTTGATAGTACGAGCTAAAGCGATAGGAGTTGATCTTAGCAGTATTCTAACCGATATGAGTGCGAGAATCCCCTATTATAAATTCACTTATATTCTCAATATGGCTAAAGAATTTTGTAATAATGTACAATCACTTGGATCATTATTGCTTTCTGCGATTGAAACGCAAGATGCAGAAGATTTAGCCTTGATCCAATCTAATCACGGAAAAAACTTGCTTAGCTTAACCAAACAAATTAAAGAAAGAGAGATAGAGGAAGCAAAAAAGAATAAAGAAAGTTTCGAAAAAAGTCTTTCTGCCGCATATGCGCGTAAAACGCACTACAGCAAATTAATAAAGGAAAAACATAAACCAGGAGAAATTGCGGAGTATGCATTACTTGGTACTTCAATAGGGCTCAGAATAGCGAGCACTGTGAATCGAGTTTTAAAGTTACCTTTTAATGTCGCACCAGATGTAGAAACAGGCGCGGCGGGAGTGTGCTCTCCAGCCTTCATAACTAGAATAAAAGCAAGTAAAATTGGAAATACTTTTTTGGAATCTGGAGAAATATTAGAAACTGCGGCTGATGTTGCTGAGACATCTGCCGCTCTCAGTAAATCTATAGCGGATCACACGAGAATGGAAGAAGAATGGGCGTTGGAGGAGTCGGTTGCTAAAGAGGACATCAACCAACTTACAGCAGAGATCGAGGCAGCAGATTTAATGATAGAAATTGCGGAATATAATTTGCATAGTTTTGAGAAAGAGACAGAGAATGCAGAAGAAATTGATTTCTGGATGAAAAACAAATTCACCAACAAGGAGCTCTATAATTGGATGGCATCTCAAGTTTCTACCATCTACTTTCAGAGTTATCAATTAGCATACGATATGGCAAAAAGAGCTGAAAAAGCGTTTCAATTTGAATTAGGTCTGACTGATTCAAATTTCATTCGCTTTGGTTATTGGGACAGTTTAAAGAAAGGATTGTTAGCAGGGGAGAAATTATTATACGATCTTAATCGCCTTGAAATGGAATATATCGATCAAAACAAAAGAGAATATGAGATTACAAAGACGATTTCTCTTGCTACAATTGACCCCTTAAAGTTGATTGAATTGATTACAACTGGATTTTGTTCTTTTGCGTTAGGGGAAGAATTGTTTGATTACGATTATCCAGGACATTATATGAGAAGGATCAAGACTCTAAGCCTTACCATCCCTTGTACAAAACCTACTTTCGCAAATGTGAATTGTACCTTAACTTTGACTGAAAATACCATCCGGATCAATAATTCTTTTGGAAGTCAAGGTTATAAACAGCTTCAAGATGAAAATGATGATCGTTTTACGACTATTTTAGCAGCGACTCAATCAATAGTAACCAGTCAAGCTCAGGACGATAATGGGCTTTTTGAGCTTAACTTTTCAGATGATAGATATTTACCATTTGAAGGAGCAGGTGTAATATCGAAATGGAATTTGGAGATACCCATACAGTCTAACGATCTTGATTTTAGTTCGATATTAGATGTATTAATAACAATTAGATATACAGCAAGAGACGGAGGGGAACTAAAAAAAGAAGCAATAATAGCCCAAGGATTGATATCAAACGAGGAGATTAATGGGAGATTTAGACTCTTTAGTTCTAAATACGATTTTCCAGAATCATGGGAAAGGTTATTCAATCCAGCAGAAAACGAATTAATGCAGATGTTGGAATTGGAAATAAGTAAAGATCGATTTCCTTATAAATATAAATTCATTGAATCAATAGAAAATGTTTTCATTTTCTTAAAACTTAAATATGATTTTGATTATGAAAAGGAAAATCCATTAATAATTACAATAATTCCTCCTGAAGATAAAGGAGAACAAAAAGAATTAATTCCTCCCTTTGGAATTGATCGATCTACTAATATATTGCAATTAAATTATTCTCCGACTAGTACAAGATTAGGAAAATGGTGTATTCAATTCGATAGAACTTCCATTCCTGAGAGCTTAAAATTAAAACATAATGGTGAATCTGAAACAACTCTAATTAATGGAACTGATTATTATAAATTAAATCCTGAAGTTATTGAAGATATTGGAATCGTTTTCACATATTCAGCAATATTACGCTGAAATATTATTGATTTTAATTTCTTTTTTTTTTTTATTTATTAGTACCCTACTTAAAATCATTTATTTGAGTAAAAGTGTAAAGATAAGCACTTAAATATAATTAGTGAGATAAAAAACATTAATTGAATTTCTCTTCATATGGATCTAAATTCTTTATAAGCGGTTTTATCTTTGCATAACTTCAAATTCTATTTCTGAT
>JAEOUI010000596.1 GCA_016839425.1 Promethearchaeota archaeon | reverse complement strand
TCCCCACGTAATTTTTCTTTCTATCTGATAAAGCCAAGAATTGATAAGTTTTTTCTTCTTCCAAGTCTAGGTCAAGTTCTTTTTTACTCCAATCTGAAATTTTTTTTAATTGTTCCTTAGATGGACTTAATAAGAACACGGAATCGCTATCGCCATACAAGACTTTAACATCCATACCTTCGGATTTTTCAATAGTCGCTTTAATGGAATACCTCCCAATTCCGGTGGTACTTTCCGCGACAGGGAGGCAAAATAAGGGGAAGTTCTTCGAACCAAACACGCCATAGGAGCCATTTATAAACACTTTTAATGCTTGCTGGATGGTGGTGTAATAACTCCGGCGTTGTACATCCAATGACTTATCTCCGGATTTAGGCTTGAAATATTTAACGCGAATATCTCTAAAAAAGCCGACCACATAAGCAAAAACACCCATCTTATGAGTACACACGTGATAAGGGATTCCTTTTATCAGATTATCCTTACAGTCTTCATGAGGACATTGAACAGTTTCATAAGATAAGTTGTATTCTTTAATGATCGAAGGATATAAGGAATTTCCAGAAACAAACGGTTTTCCTTTCCGCCGAACTAATATAGTGCTATTCTTAACCGAAACACACCATACATTTCCATTGTATGGTACGCGTTTTGAATGGTGTTTTCTGAGGATGTTTTTTCGTTCATAAGAGAGAAGGCATCTATAGTTAGTCCTATTATATTCTTTATTTCCGAATCTAGTTTTTCTACGCTCTTCTTTGATATTACAACCATAACCAATTTTCAAACATAAAATTTGAAAATCATTTGCTAAATCTTTATTCATACTATCAAAAGAATAACATTTGTTTCCAGTCCATCTTCCATCTCCAAGAACCATTGAATCAAATAATAATTTCAATTCTTCTTTTTTAAAAGTGAATATAATGGGAGGAATCCGATTTCTTTGATACTCTCCTAAATGCTCTTTTATCCAAGATTGTAAATCCTCTATAAATTGTTTATTATGGATACTAAATATTTTTTCAGCCTTTTTTCCCGACCGGTTTCTTTCATACTCCTTAAACTCAAATCCCAGTTTCTTGATCGAGTCTCTAATATGTTGAAAATTTTTTGTTTTTGATTGATAAATATTTAGACTTCTACCTGATATCCCTCCGTCCGTAATGAACCAGCCAAAAAAAGGCAAAAATTCGGAAGGAGCAAATTTTCTGTCACCTATTTGAATGATTGATGACACTCCATTCCAATTTCCAGTATAAGGTATGCTATAAAGATATTCTTCATTCAATTCGGTTGCAAGTTTAAAACTTATCTGAGTTTGAAATGAAGTTTTATTCCTTTCGTTGCTTCTTTTGTTATATACCATTCGATGATTAGGAGTTACTAAAATATCAAGACCGTGTTGCTTGAAGCTAATCATCTCATCTTTATAATCATATCGATGAATTTTTTGTATTTTCTGATATTCAAAATTGTTGTTTTCAGGGTTAACTGTAGCAATTTCAATATCTAAGAGCGCAATATTTTCTAATTCTTCTGATGGAATCCATCCTTTTTCTGTTAAAATCTCAGTATCTTCGGAAAAACATGCAAAATCCATAACTACAACGTTGTAATGAGCACCAGGGACGGGTTTAATTACATATGCGCCTTTAAACCCCTTACCTTCGATAGTTGATTTAGAGTATCCTCCTTTCTTAAGTTCTGATATTTCAGATCTCCTGGGAATTAAAAACTTGTTTTGGCGATGTTCAAAATAGAAAATATTTTGAATCCAAGCAGAAATCTGATGCCTTAACATATCATGAATGGGCATTTTGGTCATCCTGCAGAGCAAAATGATTAGATTCCAAACCAAAGAATCATTGAATTGAGTTAATTCCAATGTTAATAATGAATCCTTTAAATTATACCAAGCGAGAACATCATATTCCATATCGTGGATCTCTTCTTCATGTTGATACTTGCCTTCTCCCAGTAGGGCAGAACTAATGTTATTCAAGGAACTTGTTTCATAAGCACCACCAAAAGCATATCCAGAAATACTTCGATTAAAGAAGAAATTGAATAAATCAATGTGAATCCCTTTTCTCAATTCACATTCTGCTCTTGACAAGAATCCAAATCCTCGCTTTACTTGTATGGGATTTAAATCCTTATTAATCCTCAATTTGTTGGCTCTATGATAAAGATAATTCAAATCAAAATTATCTCCGTTAAAGGTGATGACTATTGGATATTCCCACATTAAACGAAAAGTTTCCTTAAGCAACTCCTTTTCGGTCTTAAAATAAATTAGTTCAGCATCCTCGGGAATTTTGTCATGAGGTTCTTTATATGAAAATTCTTTCCGTTCCAATATATAAACCTTTTTTAATCCGTCGCTTGCAACAAAAGAGATACTTATTACTTCTTGTTTTGCGAGACTCGGATCCGGGACTCTCATTTCATTCTTGCCCAAGGCTACTTCAATATCCATGGCCATTCGCTTGGCATCTGGAATGGGTGTAAGAAAAATATCAAGGTATTTTCTAGAAAAATCCTGTAATTCTTCGGGTTCTTCTTGGAATAATTCAACTAACTCGTTAACGATCTTGTCATGATCCTTCTCATCTGTACCATAATTAATTTTCTCTAATTTTCCACCCTTAATTGAATAAATCATTCCAGGAATGATTCCAGTATCGTAAATATAATTCAAATGATATCTAATATCAGCTTCCCAAGCCTCTCCTTGCAAGATATTTCGAATATTTTCACCCCGACCACCAATATCAATAGGTGTTTTCCCATATATCTTTATCATGGGGATTTCTTCATCTCTTAAAAGGTCAACTCGTTTAACCTCTTCAAAGCGAATGAACCCTTGATAATTCGTTAATTCAATATTCTGCTCTAATACCGTTCGAGAAGCCTTGCTTAAACAATAAGGTTCATGATTGGTCGTATCAATCCAAATCTTGATGCTTTCATCATCTAAATCATAAAATTTGCAGTAGGCTTTATTCTGACCTCCATCATAATCCACATCGAGTAATAGTCCTCGTTCCATGTCTTGGACAATTTCACCCTTTTCTATTACATAACGGAGATATTTGGAAGTGATATTTTCTCTGCTTATTGTTTCCAATCCTATGTCTCCTTCTAGCAAGCCAAAATCGTCATCTAAACCTTCAAAAAATACATTGTCAGGAATCTCTTCAATATTTTCTTCGATGATATCTTTAATTTCTTGAATTTTCGCCACTTTTTCTCTTTTTTCCAGTGGTTTCTTTATAGGTGGTTCAACGTTTACTTCTTTTTTATCATTAGTTTTTGGTTTAGTAGGTTTCTTTTTGGGGGCTTTCTTAGCGGATTTAGGTTTTTCCACGAACGAGAACAACGATGTTTGTTTATTTTCTTCAGTCTTTTTCTTTTTAGCCAATTTAATAACCATTTAGAGTATATGATTTAGACTATCTAATATAAATAATTACGATATGAATTATAATGTCATCTATTCTGTCTTTAACAAAGAAAATAAAAAAAGGGAAAGAGATTGTTGATTTTTAGGATTTTATCCTCTTACAATTTAAAAAAAAAAGAAGATTAAATTGCCTTGAATAGCGAATTCAAAGCCCCCGAGATGATGTATAATTGAATTTGGCGAGAGCCTCCGACAATTTCTTGTATGCGTGAAATATTCAAAAGATCGTGCATTAGAGTATTATCACACAATCCTGCTCCGCCCATCAAGTTTGCTATTTCATAACATAGAGTTTTAGATAAGTCTGCACAATTATATTTGAAACAACTCGCTATGGGTACTAAAGCTCTGCTGATTCCCGATGGAATTTCATGTTCACTTCCACTTTTCTCAACTAAGGCATCATAGTCTTGGCAAAATTTAAGCAATCCGTAGAAAAGCGTCTGAGTTCGGGCGTAATATTCTGCCAAAGACAGCCCTACTCCTTGGAATCTTATTATAGGTTGATTGAATTGCTTTCTCATATTCGTATAAATCGTGCCGTGAGCTAAACTGTTGAAACATTCGCAAATATTCTGAGTAGCAATCATTATTCGCTCAACTGTTAATCCCTCAAATAAGTGCTCACGACCCTTGCCAATCCCACCTAAAACATATTCAGAAGGTACTCTAAGATTATT
>JAEOUI010000463.1 GCA_016839425.1 Promethearchaeota archaeon | reverse complement strand
TTATATTTTTTCTGCCCATCTAATCTATTATATTGAAATTGGATTAGGTATGGCTTTTTTTTTATTTCAATTTTTACATCAATACAAAATTTAAAATTGTTGATATTTAGGATTAAAAAATATTTTTCTAACTTATCGTAGAAGAAATGAATTATGTCCTCAAGGTTTCCCTTTTCGTCAAAACAATAACAAATACTAATTTCATTAACAGTTGCTTTAAAGACTAAAACTTCACATTTTCCAGGAGAAATGAAATCTTTTCCTGCTCTTGTTGGTCTGTATGATTCTATCAAGTCGTCCACGAGACATGCCCAAAAATAAGGAAGCTTGGCATTTCTCAATGAGATTGTCTTAATATTATGATATGCAATAGATTTTAATAATTTGTTTGATGTTAGGTAAGATTTTTGAATCCAGGTTATTCCGTTTTCGTCTTTCACGATTTCTTCGTCCCTAAAGCGCATAAAACTTTCCATTAACAATAGACAACTTAAAAGACCGTGATTGAGTTCAGAAAGAGAAATAGACATTTGAGTGTGTAAATATTTCAAAACTTTCAAATCTTCTTCCATTTTTACGAAAAGAACATTTTTGCTCAATATCTGTGTGAATTTAGCACCTTGAATTTTATGGCTTTTCTGAATATTTAAATTCTCCTGACGATCTGGTTTTTCTGACTGGCTTAATTTCATAACCAAATCATCCAGTGCTGGACTATGGGTTTGAGGAAATTCAATCTTTAAAGGATTGAGATGGAGAAAAGAGTAATTTTCTATTACTTTTCTTACTGCTTCGTTTATCGAATGAATTCTTTCAAGGGGTTTCCCGAGATCGTGGCATAATGCAATTACGCAGAAAAATGCACGGTATGCATTCTCTTCGTAATATAAAGATTTTTCAAATTCTCTTAATGTTCTATTTAATAATTCTCTTTCTTCTTTTTCTAATATATCTTCTAAGGTTATTGATTCTTTTTTTGATTTTTTCAGTTCCTTTTTAAGGTCGCTAATAATTAATTCATACTTATTATTATCCTCTTTTATAAGATTTTTAAACTTTATTAACCCATCTTCGTTTTCCAACTCAGTAGTTAATCTATTTAAAATATTCATTAATTTAAATAGAACTTTTTTAATATTTTCATTTGAGTTAGTTAAAGTCTTTTTTAGGGTTTCTAATAATCCTCTCATTTTTGCTATATCCATTTTTTGAGGATTACAATACCATTCATATTTCACGAATTCCTTGATTAAATCACATTTAGAAAACAAAAACTCGCCAACGAAATAAAACCATAATTGATGGTATATTGTATCACGATACCACTTATCGGAGGCGTATAATAACATCTCGTGTTCTTTAAAATTTCTCAAATAATTCTTTAATTTAGAAATACCACTGAGAGTATCGTTAGGATCAATACCATCTGAGTCGTTTAAACACATCAATGCGTTTTCTAATATGTTCCCCCACAAATCTACAACCATTTTAGAAAGATCTTCCAATTTTTCAGCTCTTTCATATTCAGTATAACTTTCTTCATCAATTTGAGCTAATAATTCTAAAAATTGTTTACATGTTTTTATGGTATTATCGGTTAAAAAGTGACTTGAAGTATCAATATTTTCATCAAACCAATTCTTCACCACACTTGGTTTTATTGATGAAGCATTATTATCAAACATTATATGCTTTTTATTTTTATTAGAATATAAATCATTTTGTAGTCAAATATTCCATTTAAAGTATAATCTTCTTCTTTCGCGATTTTTTCTATTAGATTAAATATTCCTAATGGTTTGTATTTTATTAAACAGTTAACTCTTTTTCTTTTTAAGCGAAATCTCAATATTTCTATCTATAGGTAAAAATACGATGGTTTTATGAAGATAAGTTCTATTATTTTTAAAAATCCCTTGGACGGATACGATGACGAAATAGAACTCGAATCGCTCGATTCCATTAATGTGATTATTGGGAAGAACAACTCTGGAAAAACCAGAGTGCTGAAACAATTGTTCAGTGCTTTATCGAAAGGGCGATTTGATGGATATGATGGTATTAGGGATGTAAAAAGAATATCTTTCGAGTTATCGGGAATTGAATTGGGTATATTATTCGTTAGATATCAAGAAGGGTATCTTTCAGGAGGAAAGTTTTCCTTTTTCACCGATGTTTTAAAATCGTTTAACGATGAAAAAACGAAAGATATTATTGTTGATATGCTGTTTACTCTTGCTTTTGAAAGAGATGGAAAGGATTTGAACAAACGCGTTACCTTAAGTACAAATGACCCAATCGATGCTAAATTTCAAGAAAAAATCGATCACTTTAACCAACAGATAAATTCTCCTGATCGACCAAGAGATGGATTGTATACACTGATATATAGAAACTTTAAATCCATTTTTTTACCATCAATGCGAAAATTAGAACCTAGCACGATAAAATACGGTTCCGAATCGTATAATAAAGCAAGGAATGTCTTGGAAAAGATTCTAACCAACGGATTCAATGAAAGCAGCATTGAAGGGTTTAACCTCAAAAAATTCGAGGAATATTTGATACCTAATTTTATTGTTATACTCGATTTGATAGAAAAAAATGAAATACCTGGTTTGGATCGTCGATTTTTCGAGGATTTTCTCACTTCCATCGAAGCAATGTTTCCCGACATTCACTTCAATCTTTACGACGATCGAATGCAATTCAAGTTATTAGGAAATGTACAAGAATACGAAAGAGATATAGGAGACTGGAAAAAGCTTGGTCACGGAACGCAACAGTTAATTTCGCTTTTATTTTTGCTGGCATTACCTGGAATTTGGTTTTATTTCATCGACGAGCCCGAAACGGGTCTACATCCCGGACTTCAAACGAAATTTCTTCAATTTATCGAAAAAGAAATCCTTCTAAAACAAGATCAAGTTAAACAATTCATTTTTACCACCCACTCAACGAGTTTTATTAATTTAAGGGAAAATTGCTCGCATTACATTCTTAAAAAAAGTAAAGACCTCATCACCGCAGAGAGGATAAGCAAGCAAAACACGGATTTGATTCGAAACGAGCTTGGATTAAAGCCAAGCGATTTATATCAAGCTAACGGAGTTATTTGGGTGGAGGGTCCTTCTGATGTCTTTTACTTGAAAATGTTGTTTAAATGCCACGGTTACGATCTCGATTCAATGGATGTTCTCTTTGCTTCTTACGGGAGTTCAGGTCATTTAACAGCCAACCATTATCCCCTAAGCTTGTTAGAGAGATTAAATCCAAATTTCCTAGTTATAATCGATAGTGATAAAAAAAGTAAAGAAGATCCCCTAAAAAAAAAATTGAAGGAAAAAAAGGAAGAATTCAATAACGCAGGACACGAGTTTTGGATCATCGAAGAATACAAGGATACTGAAGGAATTCTACCTCAAGAAGTCATTAACGAGTTTTTCAAGGTTAACTCTGAACTCACGGTAGAACAACTCAAGAATCCGTATATTAACTTAGATAAATATGTTGGCCAATTAAAAGAAAAAGATCTTATCTCGAAAAATCGAAAGTACGATAAAACGAGGGACGCACCGCGATTGTCAAATATGATATTGGAGAATTCATCATATAAACAAAAGATACTTTCAAACGGGTATCTAAATAAATGGATGGAACGACTTCTACGAGTAATACGCGGGTGGACGAGTGGAAATCCGTTAGGTGTTTGTATTCGATGTGGTAGGAGTATGGCGTTAAATCCCTCACTACCGTTTTGCAAGAGTGATTTTAGGATCTGGTCAAATTTTGGTAATATTGATTACCAAGAAAACTATTGCCACGAATGTGGAAATCCGTCAGACACGAGCATGAAATTCCCCTTATGCAATGAATGTTTCAAAGGATGGACAAGAAAGGGGAATGAATGGAAAAAAAGGGGAAGTAATCCATAGAAATAAGTAATTTTAAAATTAAGTCGGTTTAAAATAATCTCAAAAAGACCAAATCTAAATCAAAAAAGGATATCATTTATTTATATTTCTTATAGAAATCATCATCATCTTCGTAAGGAACATATTCCATTTCGTTTTCGTTGATGATTCTTTCTTGAAGTTGAAATGCGTGATCCAATTCAAACTCTCTGATTTTATTTTTAATTTGGTAGTCAGCATGGACTCTATATTGTTCCAATTCTTTATAATCGCTAATGATGTCTAAATTTTCAATTTGTTCTTTTACATATCTATGATAAATCGATATTTTTTCCTTAGGAACGATAATTCTATACTTTTTTTGAACATAATGTAAGACTCCATAATATAGTCTATTAATGGCTGTTCTTATTGAAATTTCGTCTAATAGGGAATTATCTTTTTGTTCT
>JAEOUI010000051.1 GCA_016839425.1 Promethearchaeota archaeon | reverse complement strand
TCCCATTCATTTCCTAGATTTGTAAAATTCCACGAGTTAGATCCAGTTAAACTTTCATCCTTAGCGTTTATAGAATTATTTGAAAAACAATTAGAATATATCTTATTATTTATGGAATCAAGATCGCTTATGTTAAGACCGCATTCCCCATTATTCTTGAATAAATTTTGATTTATTATTAAATTGGAACAATTTATTAACAAAATTCCGTTAACATCAAGATCTCTGATGGTATTATTATTTATTTCTCCTATTGTAGAATTTCTTAGAATTATTCCCGAACTCAGTCCAGATCCCATAGAACTATAAATCGTACAGTTTCTTACAATAAATGGGATATCTTGACTGTTATTGATTAAAATTCCATAAGATAAATCAAGGGAGTCTATGGTAACATTTTCAATAATATATTTCCCATCAACGAAATTACACCATCCATAACTAGAATTAGTAAGCGACCAATTATTATCTATAGTAATCGGTCCCATGATCCAAAAATCAGATATTTCAGGTTGAAAAGGAGTTATATATTCAACCGTAATTGGTTTGTTTTGAACACTTTTATCGTTTGGATTGATATTTTCTCCAATTTTTATCGCAGTGAAAATAAAAAAAAGCGATAAAATAATGATAAAAAATTTTCTATAATCGTGATTTTTTACAAAAATACAATACTTTTTCACCTTTCTTGCACACATTAAATTTCATAACCCCTTTCTTTTGCTCTTAACTATTTTTTTTGAACTACAAAATATGATCCATAAAATAATTGGATTTACTATTACTACTATTTTATTTCGCTAGATTACTTATCGAATTAAGATACGAATGCGAAGGGCAACATTTAAATGTTACATTTCTCGTGTCGCTTTTTTCCCTTGAAAATATTGAATATAGATCAATTGATTCCAATTTAATTAATAAAATCTTTTTAATAGTTCAGAACCAAGGGTTCTAATAATAATAATGTAGGAAAAAGCTTGATCTTATTTTTAAAAAGAATATATTAAATTTTTGAGACCATAATTAAGATGGAAATAACTATTTATAATTTCAATAATTTTTAATAGTAATAATAAAAGATCAGAAAAATGACTGATTGTAAACAACCTAAAATTAAAGATACTCTTTGCACTTGTACCTATAGTTGTTCAAGAAGAGGAAAATGTTGTGAATGCGTGGAATATCACTTGAAAATGGATCAACTTCCCGGATGCTTTTTTGCAAGAATTTCAAATGAAGCAGAAAAAACATATGACCGAGATTTTGAACATTTTGCAAGGCTCGTTCTCGGAAAATAATTTCAAGCTAAATGTCTTTTTCTAATTTAACATTTATTTTTATCATGGTAGAAATTCTGATAAGGGCTCGTTTTCCTCGAAGATCTTTACGATTTCTGCCAGTCTCTCTGGAATTTCTATTTTTTGAGGACATTTTTCAAGACACTCGCCACATTCCACGCATAAATTCGCAGGACCGTACCCGATCCATGTTCCTTGCTTATCAGGTTTGCTAAATTCCATGTAAAAAAACCTATTCCAATCGTCAATTTCGCCATTCCAAACGACATCGTTATAAACTTTGAAATTTCCGGGAATATCCACGCCACTTGGACATGGCATGCAATATTTGCAATCAGTACAGGGGACTTTTATCTTATTCTCGTAAAGATCTTGTAGCTCTTTTATTATGTCATATTCTTCAGGAGTTAACATGTGAATATCCGATTTATCGGCGCTTTCAACATTTTGCTTGACCTGCTGGAAATTGCTCATTCCGCTTAAAACCACGGATACTCCAGGATGGTCCCAAATATAATTCAAAGCCCATTCTGCTGGCGTTCGCTTTATAGGTGCTTTATCTATTATTGATCGATTGAATTCGTTTAATTCGGCAAGTTTTCCTCCTTTTAATGGTTCCATGATCGCTACTGGAATTCCTTTTGATGCTGCGTATTCAAGCCCGGCTTTAGTTGCTTGGATGTTTTCGTCAATGTAATTGTATTGAATTTGAGCCATATCCCAATCGTATTCGTCTATGATTTGTTTGAAACCCTCATATCCCCCATGAAATGAAAATCCGATATATTTTATCTTTTCATCTTTCTTGGCTTTCTCAGCTCGTTCCATTATATTAATTTTTTTTAATTTATCCCATTGAACTTTATCAATACCGTGAAGCAAGTAAATGTCCAAATATGTTGTTTGAAGTCGTTCTAATTGGAGATTCAAGTATTTATCGAAATCTGCAGCTTCTTTTACGAGATAAATAGGCAATTTAGTAACAAGTTTGACTTTTTCACGATACCCATCTTTTAATATTTCTCCCGTGATCTTTTCAGATTCACTTTCGTGATATGGCCATGCGGTATCGACATAATTAACCCCATTATCTATAGCATATCGAACCATTTTCTTTGCCGCATTTAGATCAATTTTGCTCCAATCGTTGTCCACTACCGGAAGCCTCATCATGCCAAATCCTAAAGCCGATACTTCCCATCCTAACTTTCCCATTTTTCTATATCGAATTTTTATTACCTCCCAAATTATCAGTTCATAAAAGTTAATTATTTAATAAAATAAGAAATATTTGGTTTGAATTTATAAGTAATTGATGTAAAAAATGACAACTGAAACCTATACCCGCGTTTCTGTACCACCGTCGTCGCCGAACGATGGTTATGGGCATCAAACTAAGCGGCCTACCTAAAGCAAGCTCCAAGTACTTTACGCTTTCATTTGGCCTTGCACCAAGGCTTTAGCTCGTTCCAACCGATCCCGAGAGCCATTTCTTTGGCAACCCCAAGTCATTAATATAGGCACCAGGGCAGTGTCGTTTCAGGTACTAAAGTGCGATTTTCATAGCAGTAGTTATCTACACCTTGCTTGGAGAGTGACGCGAGGTTCCTCAGCACCACGAGGGTACCGTCAGCCCATCAGTTTCATTTGT
>JAEOUI010000462.1 GCA_016839425.1 Promethearchaeota archaeon | reverse complement strand
TAATAATTTTACTTAGTATTACCATTGGATCTTTTATTATATTGTATAAAAGAAAAAGTAGTCATAATATGGTAATAAGGCCAACAGTTCCTAATCCAATTCAACACATTGATAATCAAAAAGTTGCAAAACACAAAAGTCAGGTGATTTTAAATTCTCAATCAATTAGCAATAATCAAAGGAATGAAGTTCAAAACTATGAAACAGAAAAAGAAGTCTCTATTGAACCAAATCAATTCATGTGTGTTGTACATCGAGGATTAATTGTTCGAAATGTGTATGTATGCCCTTATTGTCAGACAATTTATTGCCAAAAATGCCTCTCAACTTTAAAAAGCAACGGAGAAAAGTGCTGGACATGTAAGAAGGATTTCTCATAATTAAATCTCGAACTTTTAGGTAAATTCTTCGATCGTCAGGATTTTAGATAAAATTTAATTTGAGTTATAATGATATTATTTCAATCAAGATATCAAGAAAGCTTCCTCCGTTAATCAAAATAGTTTTTTTCTTGTACAATGAAATTATATAACTTCTTATCTTCTTCCAAGTTTAAATTCTTATTCAAAGTAGATGAATGATTAAATTTTTTGAGAAAAAATATAAGATCTGTTAATCCATTCAAACAGTGCTATATAGAACCTTTTTATTATTTTATTTTCTAATAAAAATAGCCACGGGGACGCTTGCCTCTCTCCATTGCGCAATTTTACCAGAATATTGTAAGTCTAATTTTGAACGACCGTGATCTCCCAAGATTATCATTAGAGAATTCTTCCTCAATTGCTTGTAATTGCCCAATATCCATTTATCGGTTCTTAATATTAGTTTTTGAATCAGATCTTCTGGAGTTCTTTGCTTGAGTCTTTGTTGTTGTTTGTATAAATTCTCAAAATCGTGATAATGCATGAAAGTAAGATCGTAGTTGTTTATAACCTTAGCCGATTCCACCCAAGTTGCCATATCGCTATCCTTTGCTATTGAGTTCGTGCCGCCATCGTATCTATCCAAATCCTTCTTTCTAGCAACGAAGCAGGATGTTTTATTATTAGAATTAATTTGTTTTAACAAATGAAATCCATTTGGTTCGACATCAAAACCACCGTACATGAGTTGGTGGAAAACTCCGAGAGTATATGGGTTTTTAGTGCTTAATAGGACCATTACCTCCAAGTTTGTTATCATGAATTGGGGTTTGTGATATGTTATTTCAAATAAACCAAAATTATCAATCATATTAATGCTTATACGCTCAATTCCTGCGTATTGATCGATTATTGATTGAACTGGTTCTTGTATGGTGCCAGTAGGCGGATTAATGCCAAGTAAACTTAATATCGTTGCCGGCATTTGAGCCATGTAACATTTAATGGTTTCGAGTTCGCTCATGTGATTTATTTTATTTATTCTTAATCCTTATAATGATAATTATAAATCATAATTAAAAATCTTACTAAAGAGCTAAGAAATCATAAAAAAAAAATAAATAATAATTAATACAAAATATTTCAGAAATCATCATATAATGTTTTTAGCTTAAAATTTAGAAATAAAAAATCATTATTAATAAATCAAGAATAACTTTGAAATTTTTAAAACCTATTCAAATAATTAACACAATTTTTTACGATTTAAATGTTATATATTGATGCTGAAAACTCCGGTATATCTGGAGATATGTTTCTTGCGGGATTATTAGATTTAATTCCAAATCCACAAGATTTAATAGAAGAGCTATTAGAATTAAAAAACTATTTATCCGGTATTTCAAAACTTGATATTAAATTAAATCAGATTACGCGGGCTGGTCTTGTCGTAAACCAACTTAATATTGACATAAAAGAAAGCAAGAAACATCGAACAGCGAAATGTTTAATAGAAGCTCTTGAAAGGTTCCTAAAAGATAAAAATTATTCCAATCCTGCAAGATCTTACGCTCAATCAGTTCTAAACACATTAATCCAAGCCGAACAACATGTGCATGGGAATCTAACTGATAAGATTCACCTCCATGAATTAAGCTCAGTAGACACATTGATTGATATCTTAGGAGTCACGAAAGCATTAAGTCAGATTGGCGTTTTTGATAAAGATTTTATAGTGTCTTGCAGTAGCGTCCCTTTAGGAAGCGGAACAATTTTGGGCGCTCACGGAGTATTGCCAGTCCCCGCTCCTGCAACATTAAAAATCCTTGAAAAATCAGGACTCACGCTTCTTAAAGGACCTATCGAAGCTGAATTAGTTACTCCAACTGGTGCGTCCTTACTTGTAAACTTGCGTCCTAAAACAAATGTAAAAGAGATTTTTCCTGATAAAATCGCAATGAGCACGGGTCAAAAGGAATTCGATAAATTTCTAAATGTTTTGAGAATCATTAAAGGAAATAAGCAAGTTCCAGATATTAGTTCTATTGAGAACAATTATCTGCTAAATCTTATTAAACCTGTAACGGTTTTAGAGACTGCTATTGACGATGTTTCTGGGGAAATAATTGGAAATCTTGTTAAAGTCCTTGAAAACGAAGAAATTCTTGATTTTCAAATCTTTCCAAGTATTACAAAAAAAAATAGACCTGGTAATGTATTAAAAGTGTTATGCAACCCTAAAAATAAATACAAAATTATCGAAGTCCTCCTAAAAAACTTAGGAACATTAGGAGTAAGGTTTAATACGATTGATAGAATATGCGTGGAGAGAACTATTTTTAAAGAAAAGCTCGAGATCAATTCAAAATTCTATGATATCTCTTATAAGATCTCTTATTTCAACACGAATAAAGGAAGAAAAATCGTGAACATAAAACCTGAATACGACGATTTAGAAAAAATAAGCACCGATACGGGTTTATCGATTATTGAAGTACAAATTTATGCCCAAGCTCAACTATCTACTTTCTATAATAAGTTTAAGAACGAGACATAAACATTTCTTAAAAAAATTGAAAAAAAAAAATTATCGTATAGATAATTAATTAGAACTTATCTACGTTAAATTTATGTAACAAATACTCGTCTTCTACCATTTCTTTTGAAAACTTGTCAAGTCGAGAAATTTCTTTTTTTATTTCTTTTTCCTTTCTTAACTTGCCTAACTCGTGGTAGATTTTTGCCGCATCACTGAACATTTTAATGCACTCTGAGTAGTTTCCAGAAACTTCGAGGTCTTCTGCGAGAAAGACCAAACCTTCAGCGACATCTTTTTTATTTCCAAGTTGTCTTTGAATTTTTAAAGACAATTCGTGATATTTTAGACTTTCCACATGCCGCTTGAAAATCGAATGTGTCCTTCCGAGCGATCTAAGTACTAACGCTTCCTGCTCTCTCAGCTTGTTATCCCTACAATGCTTGAGAATTTTCTCCAAAATAGAAATATATTCTCGATTCCTGCTTTCTTCCTTTATAGGATCGATGTGTATGATTGCTTTTTCGAATTCTTCGAGAGTATTATTTATATCGCCTTTTTCAAAAAATTGTTTTGATTTTTCGAAAAAGTTCTCCATAATCGCGACCATTGGTCTCAACTAGGCTTTTTGTTAGGTTTTTATT
>JAEOUI010000595.1 GCA_016839425.1 Promethearchaeota archaeon | reverse complement strand
GTCCAAGTCCACTACATAGAGCATATGGATTAGAAAAAGAAATTGGTGTTGAAGGTGATGATATTAAAATCTTTTACAAGAATGAATCATTATCTCCTACCGGATCTCATAAGCCAAACACCGCATTAGCTCAAGCTTATTATGCTAAGAAAGACGGTCTTGAGGAACTCGTCACCGAAACAGGTGCTGGACAATGGGGCTCGGGATTATCATTCGGATGTAGTTTATTTGGTTTAAAATGCACGGTCTATATGGTCAGAGCCAGTTTTAATCAAAAGCCAGGAAGGAAAATTTTGATGAGATCATTTAATGGAGAAGTTCATTCAAGTCCATCAAGATTTACTGAAGCTGGAAAGATGTATTATGATAAGGATCCTGAACATCCAGGTAGCTTAGGAATTGCCATCTCTGAAGCTGTTGAGCATAGTCTTAGAAGTGATAAAGCTAGATATTCACTAGGGAGTGTAGTTAATTTCGTTTGCTTGCATCAAACTATAATAGGACAAGAAGCAAAAGTGCAACTTGCCAAAGCTGGAATCGACAAGCCAGATATCGTTATTGGTTGTATGGGTGGAGGTTCGAATTTCAGCGGGCTTGTGCTTCCATTTGCGAGGGATAAAATACATGGCGTATTACCTGATCTAGAAATAATTGGTGTAGAACCTAGAGCTTGCCCAAGTGTTTGTAAAGGCAAATATAGATGGGACTATGGAGATACAGCTAAAAAAGCACCCATTCTAAAAATGCATACCTTAGGACACAATTTTATTCCAAGCCCAATTCATGCAGGTGGATTAAGATATCATGGAATTGCCCCGATTGTTTCGAATTTAGTCAATAATAATCTTATGCGTGCTGTAATGCATCATCAAACTGAAATTATTGAAGCAGGATTTACCTTTGGTAAAGGAGAAGGTGTGTTACCTGCTCCAGAAACATGTCATGCTGTAAAAGAAGCAATTGACCAAGCCTTAAAAGCAAAAGAAAATAACGAAAAGAAGGTTATTTTGTTTAATTTCAGTGGTCATGGCTATTTTGATTTATTGGCTTACAAAGAGTATATGACTGGAGATTTAGTAGATTATGAAATGCAATCTGAAGATATTGAAAAAGCTCTAAATGATCCAGAAATGCCAAATATTGACGAATCTCAATTTTAACTTCCTCTATTTTTCTCTATTTTATTTCTTTTTCTAATAATCTTATTAAATTCGTATGCCTTTAAATATATGATAAAAGCTAATGATTTTTCAACAATATTTGAACATAGGATCATATTTTATTACTTGTTTTCTCTATTTTTATGGAATAATTCTCCTATATATCACTTTTTTAGCTAAAAAGAATAGTGAGAAAGAAGCTTTTCATAATAATTTGGCTAATAGCCTCATTTTAATATTTTCTATAACCGCAAGTATAATCATCATCAATTTTATGGGCATTTCTACCATCGCTTTTATCGTTTTTCCATTTGATATTTTTATGCTTAGTTTTATTTTACTTTTCTTACCTCTCTTCTATTATTTAGTATCTAGAGAGAAAAAGAGGGTTGAAAATTCTCTACCAAAACAATTAAAGCAAATTGAATCAAGTTCAACTGAAGATGATCAATTACCTCTCAGATTTGAGATTTATCGCAAATTAACCCATTTAGTTGTACTTGGCATAATTCTATTTTACTTTACTTTAGGGTTTATATTGCAAAATGTCTTTAAATCTCTCTTATTAAGTTTACCTGAGAGTTTTTCTACTACATTTTATTCTGTATTTGGAATTGATGGGGATTTAATGATTTTTACTCAATACTTAGTTGTATTTCTTGTTGGAATTTCCTTAATTGGATTATTGACTGCTGATTTCGTACGAATTTTGGATCCCGAAAATTATCCATTAAAACCAGTGAACAGAATCCTTAGAAAAAAAGAATTGAACTTTAGAATTGGCCCACATATCTCAATGGCAATTGGTTGTTTTTCTGTAATTATTTTGTATGGTTTAATTCAACCTATAGGACCATTAGTAATATGTACGACGATGGCAATGGCAATCTTTGGGGATGTGGCCTCAAATCTCATAGGACGAACGTTAGGCAAAAAGCATATAAGAGAGACAAAAAAAACCTATGAAGGTTTATTTGGAGGCATTATCGTGGCTTTTATTTCTGGGCTCTTGATCTTATTCTTTTTACGCTACTTTTTCTCTATAAGCATATTAGGATACTTCTTATATCCTATAATTGGGGCTATATTAATTGGGTTTATCGATTATATAGATTTAGATGTTGATGATAATCTAACCTATAATTTTGTGATTACAACGATTCTTTTCTTTATTGCTCTTCTTATAGAATAAAACCTTCTACTAATTTATCAGATATAACTTTGTTAATCCTCGCTTTAACTAATGCCCCCATCATTATATTGCCTTTTTTCACCAAGACTTTTGGTCCTCCTTGTAAAATATAGCCAATAGCATCTTCCTTGTTTATGAAATTCTGTTCTGCTAGTATCACATCAAAATCCTTCCCAATCATTTCCCTTTTTCGTTCTAAATTAAAGTTTATAGCTTGCTTGATTAGTTTTTTACGATAGCGTTCTAGTAACTTGGTTTCTTTACTAGTAGTTTTATGATAATAATTAAGGTTATAAAATGGTGAGCCTGGAAATTCACGATATTTATAAATCGTTATTTTTTCTACACCCAAATCATATAATTTGTTTAATAGTTCAATACTTTCCATAATATATTCTACAATTTCACCCAGAAGGGAATGTATAAAATAAACGTGAAGGCGAATCCCAAATTTAATCGCCTCTACAATAGCTTTTAGAATTTGTTCTGGAAAACACGGACGTCCGAGTTTCTTTGCGAATTCATCTGAACCTGTCTCACATCCAATTGAAAAAACGGAGTTTGGAATCCTTGATAAAATCTTTAATGCTTCTTTAGTACAAAGACTCGCTTTTACATTTTCAACAAAGATCTGAGCTTCTTTTTGCTTAACTTTATCAATATTAATAATATTTTCAACTAAATCATTAAGAGCGTGATAATTAGGTAATGGAGGCATCTCAGGAGTTGTTAAAATTCCTTCTGGAACTAAATCTTCTCTCTTGTAATCTAATAGATCTGGTCCACCCAAAACAATCCTCCGAGCTCCGATCTTTAGTAGCGCTTTTATTTCTGAAATAATTAATTCCATATTTCTAGATTTTGGAGAACCAAAAGATCCTATGGTTGAACAAAAACCACATCCCGGAGGTATATTTCTAGGACAATTAATTCTGTTCTTAAGTATTTCATCTCGGCAGACTTTACATGTTTTTAAACAAGGGCCATTACTTTTGTAATAATCTGAAGCTCTATAGAAATTTGAACACCCTCTTAAGCATTCAACATAGATACGTGCTGCTTTATAATTCTTATAAAATTGGTAAAAATTAATGAATAATCCAGGTTTTGTGAATTTATTAAATGCTTCTTTTGATAACGGATCTTTATCTCCTGTTGAGAAAATGTTTCCATTAAATCTAAACGATATTCCTTTTATTTTTCTCAAATGAGGACATATCTCATTATTCATCTCGTTATTTGAATTAATCAAAAGATTGACTATTTGTAATAGGATCTCTTCTCCTTCTCCTTTTATTGAAATGTCTGCATGGACTTTTTCCAAAATTTGTATATCACTTGAAATAGGGCCTCCTAATATTATCATCTTGTTTTTCTTAACCTTCTTCCAAAAAGTCGAAATTTTCTTTACACAAGCAAGGTCCATACTCATGGCAGAAATTAAACATAAATCAAAAGATTTAAGTTTATTAAGGTCTGGCGATTCTGCTGGATTAATTATATCTTCTGCTCTTATTATTTCAATTTCTGCTTTTAAGGTTTTAATTTGACTTAGAACTCCAGCAATTACTTTTGGTCCTCCGCCTATAAAATCTCTTGAAAATTTTCTCTTACCATTACCAGCACTCAAACAATCTACAATAAGAATTCTCATTTGTCGCACGTGATAAAGTATTAATAAATTCGCGAAATAAAGTTATTCAATAAATCTTACTTTAATGTAATTTAAGGAATGATTTTTTAATGAAATTAATTACCTAAAAAGAAGATGTCAGAAGAAAAATTAAAAATAGACAAAATTAGGAAAGGAACCGTCATTGATCATATCGATGCTGGTTATGCCTTAACAATACTAAATCTGACGGGATTAGATGAAACTTCGGATTTAATGACTATTGGTGTAAACGTCTCATCTAAAAAGTATTTAAAAAAGGATATTATTAAAATTGAGAATGTATTTTTGAATGAAACTCAAATGCAACAAATCTCCATTCTCTCACCTAATGCAAAAATCTCTTTGATAAAGGATTACAAGGTAATTGAAAAAAAGCAAGTTGAAATACCAAGAGTCATCAAAAAACTGATAAGATGCGTTAACAAGACATGTATTACTAATTCTGGAAAAGAGCCAATCGATTATGAATTCAACGTTTTAGAAGAAAAACCCTTAAAAATACAATGTATCTATTGCGATCGAATATATAATCTTCAAGAAATAAAATTTGTTTCTAAAGGAAAAACAGAAAAAAAAATCAGACAAAAAATTGTCCTTTAGACATTCATATCATCATATTTTTTCAAAACCTAAGTAAAGTATGAATGAATGTTGTTATAAACATGAACAGAAGAAAATAGATCAATAATCCTGGTTTAAGAATATTTTTCCAATTCCACTCCTCTTTATCATATTTAAATCTAAAAATAAGAAAGCTTGCAATAAATGGAAATCCAAACCAAAAACCAATCATCCAAAAAAATAAAGACCAACCTATGAAATTAAGAAAAAGACGACCAATTATACCGCATATAAATCCCATAAACGCTCTTGTCCAATATAATTTGGTTTCCTTATTTAATCTTTCGTCTAATTTTATTTCTTCTTCTGATTTATGAAGGGTTTCATCTTTCTCCTTTAATTTTTTGAATTTTTCAGGATCCTCTTTTTTAAGGTGCTTTTGCTGCTCTTGAATTGCTTTTTTTCGCTGTTTGCGAATATCAACCTTTTTAAACTGTTTCGGCATTATTATCTCTGCTTATTTCTATGAAGTTTTGCACATCCAAACCAATTATAAAATTAGCATAAAGTGCATGGTAACAAAAACATATAATGAAATATTTTTAGCATTTTAAAGTTTCATGCCTTGAAGTTGTAAACTCTAAAATTTTAAAGCTTAGATTGATAGAACTATTCAAAACTAGTGCTGAAGTTTAACTGTAATTCTTTATTTATTTTTAATATGTCTTCAAAAGATCAGGTTTCATTATTAGTTTATATCAAAAACTTATTAACAATTCTTAAAGATACTCATGTCGAAAATTAACCAACAACGTTTTTCT
>JAEOUI010000461.1 GCA_016839425.1 Promethearchaeota archaeon | reverse complement strand
ATTGATAAGAACATTGATAACATTAGCGAGCTTGCGAGCGGCATACAGATTTCGACCAAGAACATTAACAACATCATGAAGATCATAATCAGTATTTCCGAGCAAACGAATTTATTAGCTTTAAACGCTAGTATTGAAGCTGGAAGAGCTGGAGAACACGGAAGGGGCTTTGCCGTAGTTGCTAGCGAAGTCCGGAAGCTTGCAGAACAGGCGAAAGTTATGGTAAAAGACGCAGCGCCAAAAATTGAGGAAATCACGGATATGATCTCAAGAACGGCGGAATTAATTGAGAATGTCAGGACCGAAGTAAAGAGATCCGTTAAAACAGAAGAAAACAACGCAATGCTAATGGAGAGCATAAGCACAGCAGCAGAAGAACAAACAGCATCAATGCAAGAAATTGCTGCGACCGCCACGAGATTGGGAAATGTAGCAGAAGAACTCCGACAAACTTTAGCTAAAAAAAAACTAAAGTAATTTTTTTTTATTTTTGTTTACGAAATGACCCTTCATTTCCAACGAATCAAATGAGAAATTGATTATTATTTTAATATCTATTAGAATTCTAAAGGGATAAAATAGGAAAAGTAAATTATTTGAGCTTAAAATCTTTTTCTATCAAATCTGCAAAATTAGTTTTTTCCTTAATTATGTTCAAAATCAGATGAGTATTCGTTCGCATTACAAATTCATAAGAATTTATTTTTTTTACTAATTCACTCAGTTCAGCTCTCGTTTTAAATCTAGCTAAAATAATGGCGTCATAAGTACCTGTAACATCAAAGACCCCAAAGATATTTGGTAAATGAGCGATTTCCTTCTCCACTTCAAGCATCATACCCTTTGAAATCGTAAGTTCGATAAAAGCAAGAATGTCGTATCCTAACGATTCGAAATTAACGCTAGCACCATAACTTGTAATTATATTTTTCTCTAATTCTTCAACATGTTTCTTAACGGTTACTGGAGACTTATTGAGATCTTTAGCTATCTGTCTAAAGGACGCTCGCCCGTCTTTTGTAAGGATATTGAGAATGTCCTTGTCTAACTCATCCAAACTTTCAACTTTCATACATAATAGTAATAGCGATTCCTATTTAAATCATGCATTTGATTATTCTTCGCCATAATAATTAAAAAAACGTTTATGATTTAGTGTTTCTGTTGGGGAATAGTGGTCGATCGTTCATTGTTTCTGCACTAAAGTATCTCATAAGTATGGGTTAGCCGTGATTCTGTGAACATATATGACAAGACTTATAAAGAGTGGTGCACTATCTGAATATAATAATTTATGTATATCATGTTATTGATAAAAAATGATTGAAAAAACAGATCCAAAAAGAAAAGAACTGTGCGAGAAAGTCATCAACACGGTAAATAAAGAAGACATCAAGTTCATCTATTTACAATTTACCGATATTCACGGAATTATCAAATCCTTTGAAATCAACGCTAAAAGAATTGAAGATTTTCTCGAGGAAGGCGAGAATTTTGACGGTTCGAGCATCACGGGATATGGTGCGATTGAAGAAAGCGATAAAGTCGCACTCCCCGATCCAAGCACATTTTACTTGCTCCCTTGGAGGAAAAACAATAAAGTAGCTCGATTCATATGTGATATCTACAAACCTGATGGCAATAGATATGAGGGTGATCCACGATATATCCTTCAGAAAGCTGTAAAAAAAGCAGAAGATAACGGTTTTATGTTCTATTGTGCGCCCGAGATGGAGTTTTTCATTTTAGATAAGGACACTAAAGAAGCTTTTAAGCCATCTGACTTGAGAGGATATTTTGATTACGATCCTTATGACATTAACGAAAAAATGAGATACACCATCGCAGAATATTGCGACGCCATGGGTATTGAAATCGAAGCGTTACACCACGAAGTCGCTTTCGGACAACACGAAGTCGATTTCAAATATGGTAAAGCCGTGGATTCTGCCGATAATACTATCTCTATTAAAACCATTATCAAGACAGTTGCCGCCCAAAACAGCATGACGGCTACTTTCATGCCCAAACCATTCCCGGGAATTAACGGCTCAGGCATGCATGTCCATCAGAGCCTCTGGAAAGACGGGAAAAACACATTTTACGATGAGAATGACGAGGCCAACATTTCGGTTACCATGAAAAAATGGATCTCAGGACAATTAAAACACGCTAAGGCTATGTGTTGCGTCTTGAGTAGTTGGCCAAACTCTTATAAAAGGCTTGTTCCTGGTTATGAGGCTCCTGTTTACATCGCATGGGGTTTCAGGAACCGAAGTCCGTTGATAAGAGTTCCCGATTTCCACGGCAGACCTAATGCCGCTCGCAACGAGATTCGATGCCCTGACCCTGCCGGTAATCCATACCTGCAGTTTGCCGTGCTCTTGTCGGCAGGTTTAGAGGGTGTTTTATCCAGTGATACGGAAATTGTGGAACCTACGGATAAAAATGTGTACCACTTTTCGACCAAGGACTTGGAAAAAGCGGGAATTAACGCCTTGCCCGGAAGTTTGAGACAAGCATTAGCAGAATACAAAGAGTCGGCCTTTATGAAAGAAGTTTTTGGAGAAGAAACCTTTAAAAACTATTACTACGCCAAGCTCGAGGAATTTGACGCTTATCGCATCAATGTGTCTCAATGGGAACGTGATAGGTACATTACGAGGCTATAAAACTCTTTACTATTTTCTTTTTTATTTTTAATCTTTCATTATTTAATTCTTATATCGAAGGCTTAATAATATTTGAACCAAACTTGGAAATATTTTATTTTCGATCTCATAATTCAATCTTATTTGATATTCTTAAGTTATTTTTTAGAAAATTAATTCCAAATTTTAATCCAATATTGAAATTAATAGATTAAAAAATTTTATCTTAATTGTAAAATAGGTTAACTAAAAGTATAAAAATTTAAAAAAGAAGAGCGAAATTAGTTTACAATTAGGCTTTCTTTTTCTTGTTCTTGATCGTCGTTGAGTTCATTACCGTTATCGTCTTTTATTATCAAGGGTTTGAAAATGGTGATTTTTGGTGGAACCATTGTAAGTAATAACTCAGCAATTTTTGGATATTTAGCGATGAATATGAATTCCTCCTTCACGAGTGGGCGTTGTTTATGAACATTTGCGTAGCGTATTAGTTCGAGAATTTGACGAGCTTCTTCGTCATTTTTGAAGGTCAAGTTGAAGTTTCTAAACACGTGATGGAAGCTAGAGATTCCTGAATATTCTCCAGTCGTGATGAGCCTGCCTGTTTCAACAAGAATCTTTTCACCCCTACCTAAAACCTTGTAATCGTATAGTTCGTAATTTTCTCGATGTTTCAAGACACCATCTGCGTGGATGCCCGATTCGTGAGCAAAGGCATTATCTCCGACCCCTGGTTGATTTATTGGAATAGGAACGCCAAACGCGTGAGAGGCGTACATGGCAATTTGCCAGGCTTTGTCAAGTTTTATATTTGGATCCCCCATTCCCAATTCTTCGATTTCAGCACCATATCGCATTGCTAAAATCGTACTTACTAAATCGCAATTACCCGCACGTTCACCCATGCTATTCACGGTAGTATTAATATATGCATCTTGACCTTCTTCTATAACACCTTTGGCGCCCATTATGCTATTTGCCACTGCCATTCCAAGGTCGTTATGGCAATGTAGCTCGATTGGCATGTCAATGGCCTTTGCTAAATCCTTTAGCCTGAAATGTATGCGAAATGGCGTCTCGTATCCTAATGTATCACAATACCTGATCCTGTCGGCACCAGCCTTTTTAGCTGCTAGACTGAATTTAATTAAATAGTCCATATCCGTTCGGGATGCATCTTCTGCGTTCACTCCGATTGTTTTTATCCCTAAATCTCGAGCTCGTGTCACGGCTTTTACCATGTCTTTAATGACATCATCCTTGTTTTTTCTTCCTTGAAACTTGCCCTGTATCATCTGGTCGGAAGTAGAAATCGACAAGTTCAAGTGTTCAACCCTCGTTAATTCTACGGCTTTTTCTACATCTTCTTCTATGGCTCTTATCCAGCCTTCCAAGATCATTGGTTTTAGGACACCCATGCGAGCTAGCTCTAAATTTGCATTGATGTAATTTGTTTCGTGATGGGTTGTGGGAAAACCAAACTCGCATTGATACACACCTAGCTTATTGAGTAATATATTTAAAACCGTTTTTTCGAGTTTTGCCAGGCCTAATCGGCTTGTTTGGACTCCATCCCGATTTGTAACATCAATTATTCTAATCTTTTTGTCCATATTATTCAAGATCCTTTTTACATTAAATAGTATTGCTATATTAAATAGTGTATAATTGCCTATATCTTTCGTTTTTTCAAACGATTGAAATTAGTTCATTTTTTATATTATTTTAGTAAATGATGGAATAAAAATATTATTATTATGTAAACATCCGTGCATTAATTCCGTGATATCCTGTAATTTTGTTTAATTTTCAATGGATCACATATAAATTTTTTAAGCGCTATTGAAAAGATTTCATCGTTTTTCAATAAATTCATACATATATACAAAAAGAATCGTATTTGTCAAGAAAAATTCTGGAAAAAGAAAAAGATCCAAATCAAGTAGGAGCTACTTCAAGATTGTTATAAAAACTTATTTCCCTATAAAATAGGGCTTCAGAAAAAGGGCATTTTCGATATATTTCAATAAAACCATCTATTTTAATGTTATTACATATAGTCTCTATTAATATATCAATATCCTTACTGCAAATGAGGAAAATATCATCAAAAATAGGTTCTAACTCGCCATCAAATCTCACGAAAATTCCCTCATAAAGCAGATTTTCTTCTTCTTGTTCTGACATGTTAATTTTTTTTATTATTAATTTGAATCAAATAGGATCTAATCAAGAGATTGAACATAATTCATATTTCATAAAGTTTTAATAAATGATGATATAAAAATATTGTGTTTATATAAACATAGTAGCATAATTTCTGAATTTTCCTATATCTTTGTTTATTTTTATAATTATAAAATATAAATCTTCCATAATACTTTGAAATTAATCTATCAATTTTATTGAAAAAGTATACATTATAACAAAAATATCTCTAAAATCTTGATTAATTAAAAAGAATTATAAATTGAAATTTTTCTAATTATATTTCATGCTATTTCGAGGTCGTTGTAAAAGCATATTTCCTTGTAAAATAATGCTTCAGAAGAATGATGTTTACGGTAAATTTCAATAATACCGTCCGTTTTAATGTTGTTACATATTGTCTCAACTAATTTATTTATATCTTCACTACAAACGATATAGAGATTATCAATTATAGGCTCTATTTCGCCATCAAAGCTCATAAAAATACCTTCGTAGAGGATATTTTCTTCTTTTTGTTTTGACACGACCAATTTTATTCACCAACATTTTGTTCTAGATATTAACATTCCATCCGAAGAATGTTCTGCCATAATTATATTATGCCGAATGATATTTAAGTCTTTGGATCAATAACTGAATTGTTTACGTGTTACTATATAAATTAATAATTATTTAAAAAGAAGAAGAGACCGATCTTTTCTTCTATCGAATCTCATTCAAAAAGAACAAAATTGAAAAAAAAGGTTATTATCAATGATTTTAACGAAAACCCAAACAGGAAGGAAGGTAATACTTGCAATCGTGGGGATCTACATTATTAAAATCTTCTGGATAGCGCATGATTATTTTACAAAAATATTTGAAGTCGTTTTCTTTCTCGTCAGGGTTTGCAATTTCAGCACCTAAGGATAAATCTATGGCTTGTATTGTTTTCGCTCCTTGATCCACGCAAGGACCACAAGACGAGTTTTTAGCGTAATGCTTGCAGTTAGGACACTTGATTGACTTTTCGTTCATATCAATTTATAATAATTTTTATTAATATTTAAGTGGTGTAGATGCCTTGAGAAT
>JAEOUI010000460.1 GCA_016839425.1 Promethearchaeota archaeon | reverse complement strand
TCTTCCACGCTAGTAGGTGCTTGCTTTACATCGTAATTTGGAACGCTAGCAAGTGAAATGCAGGCTGATAATAGAATTAGCAAAAACAAAAAAACCCTCCTCGACTTTACTGCTTTTTTTATCAATCTGTTCATTTTATTATGGTGAAATGAGTAATCTTTGGAGTTCAGATTTATATAAAGATATCTTTTTTAATTAATTGAAAAATAAAAACATAACGAGAATCTTTATTCTGATTCTTAAAACGATGTTTTAGAATTATAAAATAAAAAAAAATGAACTCTAAGGGAATTGAAAATAAAAAAAAGTTGAGATCTAAGGTAAACGCTGATGACAGACCCAACAGGTTTCATTACGATCTTGTAGCGTCTCTACGCAGTTCTTGCAATAAAACGCCTTGCAATGTGGACATAAATATATATTATCTCCTGAAACCACTCCTTTATGAACCACGCATGAAAAATCTGGTTTCTCAACATTTACTTCAGACTCTGTTTTATCTAATTCTTTAGTCGTGGGCGTTGCAAATACAATATTCTTTTTTAAAGATTCTTCGCTGGAAACAATGGATTTTTTCTTAAATTTCCCACTATTGTCTTTTATTGATATACCTTGATTCGTTAGATTTTCTTGTTTCTTGTTTCCTACATTACGATAATGAATATTATGCCTGCTTGATGGAATTTTCCCGAGCTGATTGGATGCGTTTGGTAATTGCGCTGTTGATTTCTTTCTCTTTTTTTTTACGAATAAACTAGTTCCAACTAACGATAATGTCAGTCCAGGAATTAGGATAACGCTGAATAGATCGATGGGAACACTTGGATTAATAGGGGATGATCCGTCAACATCTGGAACGCTCGGATTAGTGTTGGATGACTCGTCATCATCTGGGTCTTCTTCATCGTAAGAAATTGTAGATTTACTTTCTCCTCCGTCAATAACATTCCATCCAAAGTTATCAATGATAGATTGTTTTGACGCTTCGGCAGCAATGGAATAACTAGAATTACCCGCGTGAAAAGACACTCCAGTTTTTAATGTCAAGTTCGACCACATTATCAACAGGTTATCGTAATTATCGGTTGATAAAGATGTTCCTAAGAACATGTCCGCCATATTTAATACATTCGACACATCCCAACCACTAATATCTTGGTCAAATGAAGTAGCGTCCTGGAACATTCGATCCATGTATATCACATTTGACACATCCCAGCTGCCAATGTCTTGATTAAACGAGGTAGCGCCTTGGAAAACGCCAAACATATATATCACTCTCGAGACATTCCAACTGCTAATGTCTTGGTTGAATGTAGTGGCTCCTGCGAACATATTACTCAAATATGTATTTCTAGATACATCCCAACTGCCAATGTCTTGATTAAACGAGATGGCTCCTGCAAACATGCCGCTTAAATACCATACATTTGACACGTCCCAACCAGTAATGTCTTGATTAAACGAGGTAGCGCCTTGGAACATTCCATTCATATACCATGCACTTGATACATTCCAATCACCAATGTCCTGGTTAAATGAAGTAGCATTCAAAAACATTCGAGACATGTCCTTAACATTCGACACTTCCCAACTACCAATATCTTGATTAAAAGCAGAAGTGCCTTGGAACATGCTCCCCATACTCGTAACGCTCGAGACATCCCAGTCTCCAATGTCCTGATTAAACGAAGAAACATCCGTGAACATGTAATTCATGTATTTCACATTCGACACATTCCAGCTGCTAATGTCCTGATTGAACGAAGTACCACGTAACATATAAGCCATACTTGTAACATTCGACACATCCCAACTACCAATATCTTGGTTAAAAGATGATGCTCCTTGAAATATGCTTCCCATATCTATTACTCTTGAGACATTCCACTCACTTATGTCTTGGTTGAAAGAGGAAGCACCTTTGAACATTGAACTCATGTCAGTAACTCCTGACACATCCCAAGCTCCAATGTCTTGATCAAATGAGGTAGCGTCACGAAATGTCTCGCTCATGCCAATTACATTCGACACATCCCACCCTCCAATGTCTTGGTTGAATGAAGTGGCGTTTTGAAATAAATAACGCAAATTCGTGATTCTTGACACATCCCACTCTCCAATATCTCCATTAAACGAAATAGCGTCCCAGAAGATGCCTAAAATATCCGTTACGCTCGTCAAGTCCCAATTATTCAGAGGTTGATTAAAAGAAATAGCACATCGGAACATGAAGGTCATATCCGTTACTTTCGAAACATTCCAACCATCCAGGGGTTGGTCGAATGAGGAGGCCCATGAGAACATTGAATTCATATCCGTTACTTTCGAAACATTCCAACCATCTAGGGGTTGGTCGAATAAGGAGGCCCATGAGAACATTGAATTCATATCAATTACATTTGACACATCCCACCCTCCAATGTCTTGGTTAAACGACTTAGCATCGACAAACATGTAGCTCATGTCCCTAACGCTCGAGACGTTCCAATTGCTAATATCTTGGTCGAAAGAAGTAGCGCTTAAAAACATGCTTCTCATATCTGTCACGCTTGAGACGTCCCATGTGCTAATGTCCTGATTAAATGAATAAGCATATATGAACATGCAACTCATATTTGTAACTCCAGATACATCCCATTCGTTCATGTTTCCATTACTGCCAAGGTTTGTACAGGAATGAAAAGCTCGATACAAGGAAGTTGTTCCTGTTAAGTTTAAATTATCGGTGGCCGTTAGGTTTAAATTTGTACACCCGTAAAAATAACCTCCTTCATTTCCTAATTGAAGACAACCCCATTGTTGGATTTCAAGAAGTTTTTTTCGATCTCCGTAGTTATTAAACTGCCATCCTGAGATAGTTCCATTAATGATAATGGTATAAATGCCTTCTGAAGCGTATGTGTGCGTTCTTTGTGCTTGATTCCAATATATAATAGTATCGCTATTCCCATCTCCCCAATTAACAGTAAAATCGTATGTACCGCTCGATATCAAGGGTAGGACTATGGTTCTATCAGAGCTAACACCACTTTCATTGGTTTGCCAGACAGAAACAAACTCTTCTGAGCTTGGTGCGGCCAGCGATAAACCCTTCACGCTGGTCGGAATGTGATCAATTTCAACATTTGGTAATCTAATTGAAGAAATATTAATAATGATCATGAAAATTAATATAAAGAATAATATCTTCGAGCTTTTCATTTTTTTCTTTTCTAATTTTCTGATCATGATTTTTTTATTACGAAATGAATTAAACTTGAGAATAAATGTCATTAAGTAGTATAATCAGTTTGTATTTTATAAACCACTTTGGACCAAAAGTGAAATAAATACATTATAATTAGTTTTGTTTTAAAATAACTATCTTCCTTTATACTCTCTCAATGTAATACATGTTATTCTAATCGCTATAGAAAATATATAAAAGTAAAGATGAAATATAAGAAATGAATATCAAGATTTTTTAAATTTCAATTAGACTCGCATAGAAGATAGAATTCACATAAATAGAATATTGAATTTTATATTATTATAGCTTGGAAAGTTGGTGGGTGAAATGTCCATGCAAAAAGAGCAATTATCAAAATACAAAAAAGAAGAAACTAGAGACGGAAAGTCAACAGAATTAAAAATGAACGAATTAGAGGAGAAATATCGTCATTTATTTAATTCCATTCCTTATGGTATATGGTTAGTTAATTACGATGGAATAATTGTTGATTGTAACGAAACGATGAATAAATTCATGGCAATATTCCAAAAAGAAGATTTAACTGGAAAGCATTTTGCTGATGTGCTTCAAATGTTTTCAAGCAAGGGCGATTCGAAATTTTCAAATTTAAAAGGGATATTTCAGTCAAGATTTCAACAAATAGTGAAAGGAACACCTGTTAGTCCATTGGAATTTAAAGTTTCAAGAGGAGATGGTAAACCTTTATGGATCAGTTTAGAATCGTCTTTAGTCAAGCTAAAAGACGAAACATTAATACAGGTCTTTATTAGAGATATCTCCGAAAGAAAAAAAGCCGATTTGACCTTGGAATCTTTAAAAGCTGAATTAGAAAGAAGAGTGAAAAAGAGGACCATTAAATTAGAAAAATCCGAGGAAATGTACCGAAAAGCCTACGATAGAGCGAGTGTTATTAAAGGCTTGTTCACTCACGATATCAATAACATGCTCCATTCCATTAAAATGGCTATTGGACTATGTGAATCGTATCTTGATGGAAACAAATTAAATAATGACGATTTTCTTGATTGCATCGACCTAATTAAAGCTCAAATTAACCGTGGAGAAAAATTAGTTAATGATGTCCATAATTTATCTCAAATTGAGAAATCTGAAATGGAAGTACGTCCTATTGAAGCTTTAGAAGTTTTAAATAATGCCATCTCATTTGTTTCTAAAGATTTTCACCAAAAAGAATTAGAAATAAAACTCGATACTGAAATAAAAGAAATTAATGTTCTAGTAAATGAATTACTTGTTGATATTTTCGAAAACATACTAATAAACGCCATACGCCATAATAATAGCGAGAAAATTGAAATTAAAATCAAAATACTATTATTAAAAAAACAAGACCAGAATTTTGTTAGGTTCGAATTTAGAGACAATGGAGTTGGAATTCCTGAAAATCAAAAGAAAGATATTTTTATCGAATCGAAAAAAATAAAAAATAAACGATCTGAAGGAATGGGTCTCGGACTTTCGTTCATTCTAAAATTAATAAATCTTTATAAAGGAGAAATATGGGTAGAAAACAGGATAGACAGCGATTTTACTAAAGGAAGTAATTTCGTGGTTCTACTTCCAGAGGCGAAGTAAGTTAAATTCACATTATCATTAAAGAAAAAAATTATTGATAGGTTTCTTGATAAGGTTTTTTAAAATTATTAATATTGGATGAAATTCATTTAATACCCTTTGATTTATATATATTATTTCTTTAATTATTTTTTATGGACGAATTAAATCCTAAAAATGATCAATTTCAGAACAACAAACAACGTATTATACAAAAATTACAAGATGTTATTGGTATCTTTAATGAGATAATTGATTTAAACTCAATAAGACTAAACATTTTTTTGAGCGTTTCTAAAAAAAATAAGTATTATCTTTATGTTTTTATTAAATATATGATATTTTTATCTTTTCTGATTTCTAATTTTATATTTTTGTTTAACTTCTCACTTGTAGATAATCTTGTTCCTTATTTGATATTTTATTTTCTATTTATAGCCATTTATCTCTTATTAGATAATATATCATTTATCAAATTCAAATATAGTTTGACAAGGTATTTTAGAGAAAAAAGAAAAATGAATCAGCAGCTCAAGCAAATTAAATTAATTTTAAACAATTCTTATTTGAATACGGAATTTCCAATTGAGTTAAATAGATTTTTAAGAGAAGTAAGTAAATCTGAAAAAGCATTGACATTATTTAACGATAATTTTAACAATTTAAGAGTTGTAAATATTTTAGGAATAATTTCTGTATTAATCTCATCTATTGTGCCTTTAATATTTGATAATATTCCAAATTTTAAGGATATGACATATGAAGTAATAGATAAATTTTTGATCAATTTATTTGTCTTAATTTT
>JAEOUI010000459.1 GCA_016839425.1 Promethearchaeota archaeon | reverse complement strand
TTTAAAAAATTTTTATTAAAAATTTATGAGTTCCCTCTATTTAATTGCATTTGTATTTATTAGCACGGATAGTTGAGGTTGCTAGAATTTTAGAGTTCTTGACCGCATTTCTTACAAATATTTTTTTTAGCGTACATGGGTTTGTTTCCAATGTAACTAAGCGGTTTCGATTTATCCTCTACTAATTTAATGTCTGATCCCCTAGCACCACATTTTGGACAGACTAATCGGTCCTTGCCTTCGATATCTTCGATTAATTCGGGTTTTAGTTGATTTAGTTCAGATTGTAAATTTTTAATTAAAACCGATAATTTAACAAGTTCATTATCTTTTGTTTCAATCGTTTGGTTTAATTCTGTTATTTCCACTTCTTTTTGTAAGAGAGAATCGTTTATTTCTCGAATCTTTTCATCTCGTTCAAATTTAATTGATTCAATTTCTTTAGTAAGAATAGATACTTTTTCGCTTGAAGATTTTTCTTGATTTTTTAACTCTACTTCTAATTTATCTAGATTGTTTTGAAGTTTTAAATTATTTGCCTCGACTTCTGTTAATTCGTTCTTCAAGTCAGTATTTATTGTTTTCGTCTCGCGTAATTCTTTTATCAACCCATTCATCTTAGATGATGTGTCTTCTTGAATTTTTTTCAAGTTATTTAATTCTACTTGAAGATTAGTTGATCGATTGTTTAGATCTTCGATAGTTTTATCTTTTTCGATAATGGCGTTTTCTGCGTTTTTTAAAGCAGCTTCTTTCTCGTTTTTCAATTTTTGTAATTGTTTATTTAGTTCTTCGACTTCTGCTTCTTTTGAATTTAATTTTGATCTCGCATCGTGGAGTTCCTTAATAGAATTTTTTAGGTCTTCTTTTAAAGCCATAATATCGGTTTCTAAAGATTTAATTTTTGACATTTTTTTAAAAACTTCTTTACTTGGATTATCAAAATTAAAATAGAACGAGTTTAAATATCTTTGTCAAACGAAGAAAATAATATTTTAAATATAGATAACGAATAAGAATCCTTTAGGTAGCCTATTTGATTTTTGAGGCGATTTTTTTTACTTCCATTGCGAGTTGTTTTCCACGGTTTTCGCCTCGTTCAGTTTCTTCTTGACTTGGATGTCCTTGAAAAACGAGAGGATCAAAAATATCCCAATTCATATTTTCAGATATTAATTCAAAATCTTTCAACGCACCACCGCTCCATCCATAAGATCCGAAATATAATGCTTTCTTAAATCGAAGGTTTTTTTTCTTCATTAAATCCATCATGTATTTCATTGGAGGGAACATCCCATATTCGTAGGTCGGACACCCAATCACCAGACCTGCCGATTTATATGCATCTGAAAGGATAAAGGAGGGGTCTTCGTTCGGAACGCGGTGGACATGAACGAGGACACCTTCGCTAGCAATACCTTTTAATATCGCGTTTAGCATTACCTCCGTATTACCGTACATGCTACCCCAAACAACACAAATTTCTGGTTCTGCAAAAGTCTTGTTATAATTAGAATATCTTATGTATTTCTCAATGATTTCTTGAGGCTTGCCTCTCCAGACTAAACCGTGAGAAGGAGCGATAATGTTTGGTTTAAAATATTCCAAATCCTTGATGGCTTTTAGCACGCTGCTCGAAAACATTGCTATTATGTTCGCGTAATATCGCAAGGTTTCATCCTCCCAGTAATCCTCATAAATACCGGGCATTTCATCATCAAATATACTACCCTGGTGTACTCCAAATGCTCCAAAGGCGTCTCCGGTAAATAATACTTTTGAATCTACTTCGTATGTCGCCATTGTTTCGGGCCAATGGACATTAGGAATTTCCGTGAATACGAATTTTTTTCCTTTTCCCAGATCCAATTTGTCTCCCGTCTTTACCTCAACAATGTTCTTATCGATACCGTAAAATCCTTTTAGAAGTTTCGCACCTTTTTCCGTGGTGTAGAACTTGGCATTGGGTGCAATCGAATCGGATAAATAGGCTAAACCAGTATGATCGGGCTCGAGGTGATTGAGAACGATGTAATCTATGTCTTTAGGTGAAATCCCAAGAGAGCGCAAGTTTTCTATCAATATATGCGAGGCCCCACCCCATTCTCTCACGAGCTCTATGACGGCTATTTTCTCGCCCTTTACAATATAGGAATTTAGAGCGACTCCGTTTGGTAATGGCCATATTCCTTCGAATAAATCTTCTGTATGAACATTTGCACCTATCCAATATATATCTTTTGATATTTCCGTTGCTTTCATTTCAAATCAGGAATTTAAATGTTATTATATATAAGAACTCATCTATTATAATTATAAAGCTAAGAGAAGAAATTTTAAAAAATAATGGAATTTAACTAGTCTTCAATTAATAAAGCGGAGAACGAATTTTTTCTCTCTCGTTTATTGCGAAACTTAATTCTTTTTTAAGGTCCGCAAGCTTATTTTGTAAATTTGTAATTTCAGAGTACTTTTCATACAATTCTTTGTCAAGTTTTTTTATTTTAACCTGTTGCTCTTCGCATATAGTTTTCACTCGTGTACTTTTAACTTCGGGAGCATCATTATTAACTAATTTCACATATTTAAGTTGATATTTCCCAAGTTCGGATCTTGCCTTTACCTTGTTAAGTCTTATACGATAAATTACCAATCGCTCGTCAGCAATTTTTAATTCTATTGACGCTATTTTTTTGTGGATTTCTGCGATCTTTTTTTGAGCTAAAGCAACTTTAGTATTGTATATTGCTTGGTTTTCTTCGTATTTTAAATTTCCTTCAGAAAGATCCAATAAAGATTTCAATTTTTCTTTTTCTACAAGAAATACTTTAGATTTTTTAGCGTATTCTTCTCGTATTTCAGCCAACTCGATTTCGTTCCTAACAAGATTTTCACGGGCTTTTGCCTTTTTTATTTCTTTTTGAGCAAAGCTCTTAACATCATTTAATAGGTTTTTTTCGTTCTCTGCAAGAATTAAATTTTCATTAGCAATTTTTTCAATATTTTCAATATCTTCCATCATAGAAACATCATTTCTTCATTAAGAAATATGTATATTAAAATATATGTATATTTTTTTATGGATTTAGAATTAGATGCCCATTAATCAGCTTTTTCAGGGCTATTTTTTAAATCAGTAATTATTTAAACTTAGACATCCATTATTTTAGTAAACACATTGAGGATTATCACTTTAATTTGGGTGAGGCGCAGTTGAATTACCGAAAAGATTTCTTGGATAAACAAAAAAGTTCTAAATGGACAAAATCCTCATCCATCAAGCGACATGACTTGTATAATTTCGAATCGAAAATTGACTATCGATATTCGTTGGAAAGACCACACGACAAGAAAAAAACTTCATATTTAATGGATATGTATTTTTTTGTTCCACAATCCCTCCAAATCAATAAGGAAAAATATAATAAAAACCAATTTTACACGGATCTCAACAACAAGATTCGATTTAAAACCCCTCAAATGTCGATTAAGGGAATATTGGAAAAAAAAAATAATTTATCTCCATTAAATGTAATAAAAGAAAACTTGGAAAAATTAGAGTTTGGAGACAATCGAATTTCAATAGTAAAGACGATTACCAGAGAATTGAAATTATTAGCTAGTATCGTAAAAACGACCCTAAAAGATGAATACGAATTTTTAGTCGAATATTGTAAATTTCATTCAAAACCAGAGGATATCTCAGCAACGGTTCAACGAGATTTAGAGAAACTCGAAATATTTAAAGAAGAAATGAGGACCATAGCAAGAAGATTAGCAAAAGTTCAAGTTCCCATAGAATTAAAAGACGCTTTTAGGTATTCAGGTGAATATATAAGTTTACAATTAGAAAGATGGTCTAATTATATTTTATTTAGATTAGATAAGCAATTACATCCTAATATAAAGGGATTAATCATAAACTTTATAGAGGGCGAACAATCATATAGAGCCTCGCTAAATAGCAATCTAATCATTCTCGAGGGATCGAATAACGAGGAATTTTCTTATTTTGAGGGCATTACAAAAAAATATGTTCAATCAGTCTTATACTTGATAAAAAAGAAAAGAGATCCACAATCTTCTTCGCTCCAACTTTTTTATTCCATTGCCGCTGGTTTTGCAATGTTTATGTCCCTATTTTTAGGATTTTTACTTCTCGCTCACTTTGAAGAAGATTCTTTTCCATTTATTATTGGTGCAATTATTATATATATGCTCAAGGATCGAATAAAAGACGCTATTAAGGGGATGTCACAAAAAGCAGCTAGTTTCTTATTTCCAGATAGACGAATTGATATCGTAGACGGTTTTTATGGAGAAAAAATAGGAGAAAGCAAGGAAAAAGTAAATTTTACCGATCACGACAAAATTCCTAGCGAAATACTCATGATCCGTCAATCTAGCAATAAAGATTCCATCGAAACCGAAGGAAAACCCGAAGAATGCATTCTTTTTAGAAAAAAGATCGATCTTTATAAAAAAACGATTGATAAACTCCATACGAGAAGAAAAGACATTTCAGACATCACAAGGTTCAACATTCATAATTTTTTGCGTTACGCAGACGATCCTCAAGAACAAGTATTATTTTGGAATAGTTCAGAACACGAATTAAAATTTACGCAAATTTACAAGGAATATCATGTAAATATCGTGATAAAAATGACTACTTTTCAAGAAAAAAGCAATATTAATGTATACTACAAGAAATATAGAGTTGTTTTAGACCAACAAGGAATCAAGCGGGTCAAGGAACTTGATTTTTCACTATAGTTTCTTTCTTCTTAAAATATTAAAAGTAATTGAATCATTCTTCTGAACCCGTAAAATAATCCTCATAAGCTTTTCTATATTCTGAAGTATAGTCACTTTTCCGAGCGTTATCTTTCAGGACAAAGGGAGATAGATCTGACTCTTCCGGCTTCATAACCTTTGTCATCATATAATCTTGTTTTTTATCAAGATTAACTTCAAACAATAAATCACAAGTCTTACAATAAAGTTTTTTATTTTTCGAGATTAGCATGTTTTCACATTCGGGACAAAATTTCATAATTTTTAACCTTTTATATTTTTATATTGGTTTGATCCACTTAGCGCTTTAATTATTCTACGACATCGTATTAAAAGGAGTTAAATTCTTCATTAATGCCCTATTTATTTATATTTTTAAGACCTGTTCCTTTTTTATGAAATGGATCAATATACCGTGATTTTATTATTCTTGCGGGTATTTAAGCTTTATTATGTAGCAAAGGGAAATATGACCCATAAATAACTTGATTTAAAAGATTATGACAATAAATATTTACTGTTATAAATTTCAAAAAATTAAATGTTTTTCACTATTAAATAAAAAATAAGGATCTTGCGAATTGATTCAAGTGAAGGATAAATTTATAAAATTAGAAAAATCAATTGAAATGTATGTAGACGGAGCGTCTCGAGGCAATCCAGGTCCATCAGCTTACGCATTCTTAATTGTAAAAAATAGCAAAGAAGAAATCCACCAAGGATTTGGTTATATCGGAAATCAAACGAATAATATAGCTGAATATACAGCCATTATAAATGGTCTCAGGGCTGCATTTAAATTTACGAATGGAACAATTAAAGTGTATTCTGATAGCGCTTTAGTCGTAAAACAGCTAAACAAGCAATATCAAGTAAGAGCACGTCATATCTCCAAACTTTACACAGAAGTAAATAATCTTAAAAATAAGTTCAAGAAAATAGAATTTACGCATGTGAAAAGAAACCATCCTTATATAATGAAATGCGATTTTCTCTGCAATAAATGCTTGGACGACCGAAATTTAAAAGCTTAAATCTATTCCTTATGTAACTATTCGAATTTTTTAACATTCCCTCTAAAAAAGGATAGGATCAAGCTAAATAAAATTATTAGAAGAAAAAATGAACAGATCATCCGAGCACTTATCAAAAATAGTGAATGATATATGGGCGTGATTTCAACTTCGCCTAAAATAAGAGCGAATACGAGAGTCACCACTCCAAAACTAAGAGATTGTCCAATTGTTCTCATTGTTCCTTCAAGGCCAGCAGCAATTCCAAGGTAGTCCCTTGGAACCGAGTCCATTATAGCTCGAATATTTGGTGATGCAAAAAATGCAGTACCTACTCCTATAATGCCAAATGCCAATACAACAAAATAGATAGGAAAATCAACATCAATAAATAAAAGAATAACAATTCCAATTGCACTCATTCCAATACCGATTGATACAATTTTTTTTGCTTCAATTTTATTCGAGAGCCTGCCTGCAAGGGGAGAAAATAGAGCCATCATTAATGGTTGTACGACAAGGATAAGCCCTGCCTCTTGAGGGGACATATTTTTCAAATATTGCATGAATAAACTCAAGAGCAAGTTTAAAGCTATTGTAGAAACATAAAACGCTAATTCTGAAGCACTGGAAAATGTCAAAAATCTGTTATTCTTAAAAAGGTTCATGTTTAGTAAAGGATTAGTAATTCTTTTTTCCCAATTATAAAAAACAATGAGAGTAAAAATAAAGACACCTAGAAACAAAAATCCAAGAGGATTCGGAAATATTGTAAAGCAAAATATCAAGAAAAACAAAAAGATCATGAATAGTGCGATTCCAAAAAGATCCATCTTTTCTTTCTTTTCGCTTTTCCATTCACCTTTTACTTTAAAAAGGACCAAGAGAGCTATTAATAAACCAAACGGTATATTAAACCAGAATTGACATCTCCAACCAATACTATTTGTCATTAAACCTCCCAATATGGGTGATAAGGTTAAACCTATATAGACACCTGTTATGCTAATTCCCAATACCTTACCACGATCCTTAAGGGGGAAAGAAGCAGTTAAGATAGCATTTCCCGTCGCAAATATTAAAGCAGCGCCTGAACCTTGAAGAAATCTGAAAAAAATGAAAATAGGCGACGAATAAGAAAAGGCTAAAAAAATTGACGCAAGAGTAAACAGTATAATTCCTGTTAAGAAGACTTTCTTTCGACCGTAAATATCACCTATTTTTCCAAACGGTATTTGAAATAGCGCTGCAGCTAATATAAAGACCGTAGATACCCAGGATAGTGTTACAGCATCCATTTGCATCTCTATGGCTATGTCTTTGGCAGAAATAACGGTCGTATAAGTAGAAAACGCCGTAATAAAGAACGCTAAAAAAACAACAACAAGCACGCAGGTTTGTCCTTTACTACATCTGTCTTCTTCCATAGTAAGAAGTATTTTCTCTTAATTATAAAAATATCCAAATTAATTCATAGGTAGTGATTTTTACATTTAGACAAATTTTATTAATTTTTTAGGAAAAATTTAAATTAAAAAAAGTAGAAATTTTTATTAAGTAGTTCTATTTTTTCTTTAATTTCTTGATATTCATTAATATTCCTGATGGTTTGGATATATTATTTATTGGAGAAGGCTCTAATTTTTTTTCAGTTTTTAGAGAATCCTTAAGGTTTTGTGCCATATGTTCTAGTTTTTCAGCCGTTGCTGAAATCTCTTCCATAGATGCTGTTTGTTGTTCTGCAGAAGAGGATATGCCTTCCATTGCCTCAGAGGTTCGTTCAGAGAAGTCCCTTGCAAGCTTTAAGTCTTTGGTGATGTCGTTAATAGAAGTATTTGTTTCCGATATACGAGAAATTATATTAATAATTTTTAAACCTGTATCAGAAATTGACTTTTTTGATTCTTCAGCGAGTTTTCTCACCTCTTCGGCAACAACAGCAAAACCCCTTCCTTGTTCCCCTGCTCTTCCAGCTTCAATGCTTGCATTTAATGCAAGGAGGTTAGTTTGATCCGATAAACTTGTAATGAATTTCATTATCTTATTTATGTCATCAGTAGATTTCAAAATCTCTTTTGATAACTCTTCAATTAAATGAGCTTTATTTGATACTTGCGAAAGTGAATTTACCAAACTTACCATATTTTGGGCTACTTCAGTCGTCGAGGAGGCTATCTCTTCGGTTGATGCATTTACTTCGCTAGAATTAGCGGCTAATTCTTGTGCAATGCTTGCAACATCTACGCTCGTATTTGAACTCACACTTACAAGACTTTCCAAAGATGATTTTGAAGAGTCAATAGATTTATACATGCCAGATACTTTTCTAATCGTAGGTCGTGCAATTATTATACCTGAAAAAATAGCAATACCAATTAAAATGCTTGTCAAGATAATTCCTAATAAGAATGTATTGTTTGTATTATTCACAGCCTGCTGTGAGGCAATTTCAATTTCGCCTACTAATTCAGTCATATCCTCTAATACACAAGTAAAGCATTCCTCGTGAAAATCCATTCCACACCAAGCAAGTCTATAATCCATCAAGGATTCAAGGATAATGTTGGATAATTCGTCATGTTTGACTAATCTACTAATATCTGAGAAAGTAAGGACGGAATCTAAAATTAAATAATTCTTTAGTTCGTTAAAACTAGCATTAGATTCTAGGATTTCTTGCATTGATAAACTATAATTTCTTTCTCCAATATATTCGTGCATTGAGTGTAATTCTAAGTCAGCATAATATAACATTAAAGAAATATTTGTCCTTGTTGACTCATTTCCCGCCAAACTATTTAGATAAAAAAGGGTTTCGGTTATATTCTCAAATAGATGGTGTATTTCTTCGGAATCTTCACGAGCACAAAAAAAACAATCAAGGATACCATCTGTACAAGTGGCATTTTCAGTCATTTCCTCGAAATCACCTCGAACATCTGTGAATACTTGGTGATATTCAGGACAGAGTAATTCTGCACAATTTAAATGTTCTTCAAAATCCTCCATATGTTCTAAATAACTGAAATTTGCCTCATCAGCCGTTATACTGCCAAGTTCGAACTCGTGTAATATATACGACATTTCTGTCGAATGAAACTTCATTTCTTGTGCGTCGAACAGACTATCAAGGTATTTTTCAGTTAATACTTCGGCATTTGCATTGAGTGTGTTCAGATTAACGATACCAGCAATACCAACTATGACACATATAATAATTAAGAGCGTAAATCCTATACCCATTCTTTTGTTAATTTGAAATTCTTTTGATGATTTCTTAGATTTCGTATTTTACACCTATTTATGAAATGATATAAAATTGGATTTTATGTGTTGACATAAGTGTAAAAAACAGTCGGATATTTAAAGTTATGTTAAAAGAAAATCGTTTAAATAAGAAAATTTAATCATATAAAGTTAATTTCGTCTCTCGATTTTCGACTTTATTATTTAATAAAAACGCGAAAGCTTTTAAAGAAAGTAGTGATTCTAAATAATATTTTCAAGATAGTTAAAGAATATATATTACGACGATCCGAATTGATAGTTCAAGCAAATAAAGGGGACGAGGATTTTGGTCTTAAAAACACGGCCCCTTTAATTAATATTGTTAAAGGAAACGAGCTCAATACCAGGGATTTAGCGTTTTCCTCAAACGAGACATATTTCGTTTCTTGTGCTGAAATGTACCATTCAGAACGCCCTCACGTGCTGGTTTGGCGAACAAAGCATATAGCGAAAAAGGGCAAGACTTACGAGGCAAAATTAGAAATCCAAGGTGATTTCCAAGACAATGAGTGGATGCTCTGTGTTGATGTGAGCACAAAAAGGATTAATGGAGTGAAATACTGGATGATATGTGCTGGTAGTATTTTGGGAAACTTTTATGTCTGGAAAGGGATCGTAGAACCAAAATCAAAAAAATGGATATTTGAGGATTGCGAGTTCAAAAAGATCATATTAGAAGAGTCAAGTGAATTTCGAAGGGCAATTTCTAAAGTAAAAATATTGAAGAATAATCCCGAGACATTTGAAGTGATTGTAGCTTTAAACGATGTGATTACAATATCGAATAATAGCAGAAAACCAAGCGAAATTTTCAGTATATCGCTTTTATTGAGTACTCAAGGAATTACACTGCAACAAAGAAAATCAATAGGACACCACAACGACTGGATACTATCCATAGATATATATATAAATAAGGGAAGAAGAATAATTTTCTCAGGTTCTAAGGACCAAACAGTAAGAATGTGGGACCTCGATAGTGGAGCAAATAGTTTGGTAGGAACCCTTGACGACGACGCTTCTTGCGTAAAATCATTTGAAATAGGTTCAAGATTGATAATCGCAGCAAGTTGTATAGATAATAGCATAGTCTATTGGGATATAACCAATGGCTTGAATGGAAAATTTAAAACTGTTCACATTGGAAATCACGATGATGAGGTAGTATGGATTGACTACCAACAAAAAAATGGTCTGCTAATATCCGCTTCAAAGGATAACTTGATTCGTTTTTGGGACATTCAACATAAAATGTGGATACGAGAAATCGATACCGACGAGATTCTCAAGCAAGAAGAAAATGATTTAAATCAAAAAGAGTATGGGTTAAATTACTTGAGGATGGTGATCGTTTCTCCAAGCAATAAGTATGTATTCGCAATTAAAAAGGATAAGATCATTGCTTTCAGGAACTATGGAAGGGTTTGGCATTTTTATCAGCAACTCAAGTTCATAGAAAGAAATAACAAGGAATTGTTTAACAAGATATATGGAAAAAATTTAAAACAAATAGTCAAACACAAGAGCGAAAGCGAAGAATCTCTTCGCGAAATCTACGCAATAATAAAGGAACGATTAATAAGTACCTCTGGGATCTGGAACCCTCGAAAATTAGGGCCTTTATTCGTACCATCTTTTGTTACATTCGATGAAAACGAGATAAATCAAAAAGAATACTTGACAAGCGTTCAATCAACTTACGAAAGCTACTGGTACAGCGTGAAGAACATGTTTTTTAAAGAACCAGAAATGTCATGGAACTTTCGATTATACTTATCAACAGACTTGGAAGAAGAAGTATCTAATTACATCGAAATAACAAATAATAACCGTCCACACATTGTTCTGGATGATCGCAAGCAATCTCAATTAAAGTTCGTCTTAATCTTGGATAATGTCCCAACCACATTCATCCCCTTGCTTAACGCTATAGAAGTTGAAGTTGAAAGCGATAGAGGCGACAAGGACTCACTTGATTTTTCGGATTTTGCCTATTATAAAAAATCTAAAGAAGAATTAAGCAATGGGAAAAGATCAAAAGCTAAAAACGACTTATTTGAATCGCAAGCAGGTGATTTTTATTATTCAGAATGCGTTTTCAAGATAGACGGCGGTTATGCGACCGAAAAGTCTGCTGCGATTACCATCAAGAAGATTTCCTTAGAATTTGCTGAGACTTTAAACCCAATGGCAACTAAAAAGAAAAACATCAAAAGGGACATTGAAATTTTTGAAGCGTTCAGAAAAAATTTCAAATATCCGCTTACCCATAAAATAACGGTAAAAATTGGAAAGGGATTCAGGGCGAACCTTGGAAAGATTGGAGAAGAATACTTGTCAAGTTTGATCGCCCTTGAATTCATTTTCACACTCATAGATGTAATATCAATGGTTGGATATCCCGAATTGAGCCATACAGATCCTTTAGGAATCTTCCTATACGCTTTAGGATTTATTGGATTCGGCTTATTTACGATCATGATGTTTATCATATTTTTTAGATACAAATCAAAAAGTAGAGGATATTAAAAATGACGATTGAGAACAACAAAAAGGTAGTTAATATAATCATTACATGTTCGCTTCAGAACGATTTTATAGAAAAACTAGACGATATTAAAATTAAATACCCTGAAGGCGATGTGAAAGCAAGTTTTGCAGATTGCCAAGATCTATGGTTAGATTTTTTTACTAAAGGAGAAGGGAAAGTGGGAGAAGATGCAAGTTTTAACCGTTTTATTCAATGGTGCAACGAGACAATGCCTTCTCGCATTACAGGACCAAGAGATGTGAGCTATTGCTACTGTAAGATCATGGAGAAGTACAAACATAGGGTACATGTAGAAGAAGACGAGTGTAATAGGCTCTGGAACGAAGCGGGATTGGAGCAATCGCTTAGGGATCTTATTAGCAAGGCAACAACCGCCAGCGAAAACGAGAAATATTACTACATCCATCTCAGAGATTGGCACGATCAAACTGATCCCTCCGAGAGAGGGGAATTGGACTTTTTCGGCTTTCACTGCATTAAGGGAACTTATGGTGCTGAATTCGTGTATCCCCTGAATCAATTGTTAAAAGACAAGGCAACGGAAGAGTACAACATCGTCCTTAACTCAAACAGCCTCAGCTCTTTTAGCGATTCCAACCTTGAAGACGTCCTTAATAACATTCTAAAAAACACGGGTAGTTCAAAAACAGAAGTACGAATAGGCACATTCGGTATGATTACGAATGTGAAATTACTTTTCCTCATGTTTGAACTCATGGTAGTACACAAATATAAGAATGTGTTTTTATGCGAAGATTTTTCAGCAGGTTTTAATAAGCTAGGACACCAAAGTGGACTTGATTATATGAGAAATGTATTAAACGCTCAAATCGTTAACAAGCAACTATTTCGAGAAATTTTCAAGTTTTAAATTAATATCTTTTTATGAATGGTAATGGATGTTAATTTTTCCCATCTCCATAACCATAAGTGTAATATGGGAAAGTTGATTTAGGAATTTAAACATATAAGCTTTATCTTTTGTACATAGGGTAGTTCCATCTTTTATTCCATGCTTTTCGAAATTTATTTAGAGAATTTTTAAAAAAAATTTAAAAACAAAATCTATCATGTAATATTAAAGCAAAATTCAATATGGAGGGAAAAATGTCATGATATCTAAAAGCGAATTTTATGA
>JAEOUI010000458.1 GCA_016839425.1 Promethearchaeota archaeon | reverse complement strand
GTTTTGCTCGTCCACAAAGATCTCCATCAAGCACATTAATACCTAAACGAGCAGAAACTAGAATGGGAACAAGAAAATTGCCTGCACCTATTTCAGTAGAGACCAAAGTATGGATTTTAGTTTTAAGGTGAGACTCAAGTAAAGCAGTAGCAGTAAGCATAGGCCAAGGATCTATTTCGGAAAGATTGGCAATATGGGAAATAGTTTCTGGAGTAGTGCGACCACCAACCATACCAGTAACACAGAGTAATGCATTTGAAGGGATTTTTTTTGGGTCAATAATTGAAACGGTTAGAGAATTATCAAGAATAAATTTTACTCGAGAACGAGCAAGAGATTCTTCACCACCACCACCACAACCAAGGATTTTAGCACCAAGAATGAGATCATCAAAATCTAATTGAGTTCTAAGTTCCAAAAAAAACACCAAGTAAAACAAAGCAAATGAAGGTATTAAAGATTCTTTGAGGAGAAAACATAGCATAATGGACCGGAAATAGAGGTTGGCCACCTGTAATGCCGTATACAGATAAAATACCTTGTGTTGAAAAGGAATGAGGCGAAAATGAAAAACTCTTGCTTGCGCTGGATGAGTTAAAACTGGACGCTGAGAAAATTCCCAGCCGTCCAGGAAAAGGAAATAGGGATTTTATTTAACATCTATCTAATGATAGATGTGTGGGGAGAGAGGGATCACGACAAAAAATTGTCGTGATTGTACTAATAATTCCCCCTTATACATAAAAATTTTTCGAATATGTCGTTTTACTACCCTTTTTTTATCGCTTCATGTTTCTTCTCTTTTTTAAGAATCTTTTAATAGTTGTTTTCGTTAGTTCTAGTTACATATGAATCTTACTTTCCCCTTAACACCTGAGATTATTCGAGAGAGTATTCAAGAAACTATTTCAGAGATAAAGGAAGAATCTGGTTGGGATTTGGCTCGTGAGCTCTCAGATGTTACCATTGAATTAGGCGATGCTCCTGAAATCGATCCAGCATTTGGTGTAATTCGTTCCTACAATAAACTAATATTTGGTAATTGGTTAAATGAAATAACTCCTAACTATAATAGAGTTAATACTTGTGAATTCTTAGTTATCCGTGAGAGTTTTGCTTTCTTTATTTCTAGCAATATTCTATTTAAAACCGATTTTAAATTACTTGATTATATACTTGATCTTTTAGCTTGTAGTTTTTTACGTAAAAAATATGAAAAAACTTCTTTTGGACTTAAATTAAATGTTCTTTTATTTCGATTCATAGTTCGACCTAAGATTATTCACGATGAGAAGAAGGATCTTATCTTTAAAATTGATGCTCTTCTTTATAATATTATAGCGCAAGAAATTACCTATATTTTGATTTTAAATACTTTTAATCATTTTGTTAATGAATCAAGCGAACAAGAGTTTGATTCAAATGAAATTTTAGATTATATTTATCGCTATATTGTTAAAAGTCCGGAAGAAATTATCGCTCCAATTTTTTTACGAAACATCACCTTGCAAGTATTACAAAAAATTGTCAATCTGGGTTTTGAAGCCACTAGTACTTCACTTGCTGATAATCTCAATATTGATAATACAACAATTACTCGCGAATTAATAAAAATTACAAATAGATATAATGCTAAATTTAGAGTGGAAAAAAATTTTTACAAATTAGGTCTCTATTATTATTCGATTATTATTCGATTAAAGTCTAGAAAAAATGAAACTCTCACACAAATTATTGATGAACTTTTAAAGGTAAGATACATTGGAGAAGTCTATGAGGGTTCCAATAAAACCTATACTTATATCTATTCTTTCACATTATGTCCTCATATTGTAGCTGATAGTCTAGATAATAAATTATTAAAATTTCAAAATAAAGGTTTAATTCAATCATATGAGATTAAACCATTAAAAAATCGTTTATTTTTAACAGCTTTAGTTGAAGAAAAATTCACTCCTACGATAGATAATTATAGAAAATTGCTTAACAATGAAATTCAATGTGTAAAATTAGTTACTTGGGATAATAATAAATTCAAAGAAGATATTCCTTATAAATTTACTTCATCTGAAAAAAATCTTTTGCAATTTATCTCAATATATCAATCTCATATATTATCCAATCCTTTATCATATCTGACGTTTATGTCACCCCTTAAGGAATTCTTACTCGAAAATAATAT
>JAEOUI010000594.1 GCA_016839425.1 Promethearchaeota archaeon | reverse complement strand
CTACCAAGATCCACTTCAAAGCTTTTTGCCGTTTGTCATATACTATTTTATTTGGTGATGTTTGTATGAGTTTCTTATATTCCACTCGTTTATCAAGAATGATTTTCACGGATCTTGGAACGATTCCAAGCCGTTTTTCGCAGATGGGGTAATCTAGTTGTGGTACCCGACTTTTGGAATCTGGACAACAATTACAAAATATGGTTTCAGGTGACACATTGTATTCATACATTAGGGTCGGATACATGCTTGTGTAATCAAATTCAAGAACATCATCAAAAATTCCTACTTTTGGCTCGTAAATGAATCCGCCTTTATCTCCTTCTAAAAGTTGTTGACCTGTCTTGAAATATTCTGCGTTTTTCTTAATTGGAGGGATAAGAATGCTATCCTTTATGGCGTTGTATAGCTGAATCGATTGAAGTGCACCGCCAATGGTTATACGAGATAGCCGTTGCAACGGAACGCTACTAACTCTTGCTACCTCTATTAAGCCTTCCAACCCTCCGCCCCAAAAATGACCTGCTTGATTGTCAATATGAATTCTTCCCGTCAAGTAATGCTGGGTAGGGCTTCTATATAATACTGCGCCGTACGAAAAATACGACGAGTTCTCATCGCTTAATTTCATTTGGGTTTGCGATAAAGGGACTCCGTCCCTAGAAAGCGTGAGCTCACCATTGATTTGATTGTAAGAACTCCTGGCTAAAAAATACGGGAACAAGAAATTATCTCCTCCATCTGACAGGATCACGTCAGGATCAATCTTCTTGACCACGTTAGAAAGCTCAATGAGAAGGTCTTTCTCGCTCATTCCTTCCAAAATGATGCTTTCATCATTCACATGGAGATTAATTGATTTCAGCGGATCGGAAATCTTGACAATAGGATCTGATGATTGAATGCCGGCACTTAATTTCAATATTTTTAAGGGAGGAAGTTCATAATCCAGGGCTCGTTGGTCATCTCGTAAGATAATGCTTCTTTTTTCATTACTATCATACGTTCCTTGCGCTAGCGGGAAGAGATTGTTTTCATATAAAAACATCTGACTTAAGGGAATGTCGATGTTAAATATCTTACAATTGTTAAGAGCTTGAATATCTTTTATCACTTTTTTAAAACTAAGAATAGAATTCGCCCGCACTTCAAGAACTGGTGTTCTTGTCAAATCTTTAATGTTAATGAATTTTCGGACGCTTTTTATTTCTTGAATGTTATCATGTGAACGAAGACCTCTTTCCAGCTTCTTGATGTCCCTTGAATACAAGTAAAATGGCGGCACGTAATTTTTATGTACTTTCCTAACTTTCTCTTCTTTATTTATGACCCAAAGGGCCATGCCACCCTTTTCTACATTTAAATCTAAAAGAAACTCTGTCACTGGATGTCCTCATGCACGTTCTTATTATTGATCTAAAATTCTGTCATTTTTAATTGATAGAGACTGCCTTCGAGATCTGATGAAAGTGTTTTTTGTCGAAGTTTATGAGGGGAAATAATAAGTTTTATTTATTTAATAGCTCTTATTATTTATTTACAAGTCAAAGCAACAATGGTTTATAATCAATAAATATTTAAAAATTCTAAATCATCTGGTCGAGTAAAAAGATGTTAACGCGTGATGAAATCATAGAAAAGTTAAGAAGCGAATTACCATATTTAAAGGAGAAGTATAATGTTGAAAAAATCGGGATTTTTGGTTCATTCGCAAAAGAGCAACAAACACCTGAAAGCGATATAGATATAGTTGTTGAATTCATAAAACCGCTTGGATTCGATTTTGTAGAATTTGGCGAATATTTGGAAAATTTATTGGGCACTAAGGTAGATATTTTAACGAAAAGTGGCATTAAAAGCATAAGAATTAAAAGTATTGCGCAAGATATCGTGAGGAACATAATTTATGCCTGAAAGAGGGATAAAAGAAGCTTTAATCGATATTGAGGAAGCTATTCGGAGAATAAAAATTTATACTGATAAATCAAGTTATGATGATTTCGTTCAAGATTTAAAAACACAAGATGCAGTTGTAAGAAATTTTGAGATAATTGGTGAAGCTGTAAAATTTCTAAATCAAGAGTTTAGAGATACTCATTCAGAAATTCCTTGGAAAAAAATCGCGGGGATACGTGATAGGCTGATTCATCATTATTTTGGAGTTAATTTTGAAATAATTTGGACAATAATTCAAGAAGAATTGGAATTTTTTGAGAAAGAAATAAAAAAAATTATAAAAAAATTATGAAGATTATATAAAATAATAAATTATTAAAAATCTCATTAAAAGATAATTATTTTCCTTTATTTTAAATTTAAATATTTTTTATCTAATTTTCTTTTAAAGTTCTTTTCTATCCCAATTTTTTTAAAACTATATTGAAATATCGAATAACATAATTTTTATATGCAATTATTTATTTTCAGTAAAATAATTGGAAAAATGAAAAAATATATATGCTTCGAAACCTTTAATGAACAATATAATTATGAATGATAAAATAGATGAACAAATTTATACAATTATTAAAATATGAAAATAACTAAAATGGACTTAATTAACGATGAGAATTTATTATTGTGAACATTGTGAGGATCAATATGTTGATGGACAAGTTGTTCCAAACGGATCTGGAATGTTATGTCCTTCCTGTCTAAAAATTGTAAAAAAAATTGAAAATTTAGCTATCAAATATTTATATGAAAATTATTATTGTAATTATTGTAAAGATATATATTCATTTGGTCAGATAATTCCTAGTGATAAGGGATTTATGTGTCCTAATTGCATGAAAATTACATCCAATTTGCTAAACAAAAAATTGAAACCCTTTTTATCAAATCAAATTTCAATATCTTCCCTTATTTAATACTT
>JAEOUI010000457.1 GCA_016839425.1 Promethearchaeota archaeon | reverse complement strand
AAATCAGGATTAATTATTAATACTGCTTCTGTTGCGGGTCATTTATCGTCAGGTATATTAGGATGGTACGCTGCTACTAAGCACGCAGTTGAGGCGATCTCGGATGCACTTCGCCAAGAACTAAAGCATCTAAACATTAAAGTTGTTATTATCGAGCCAGGCATCATTAAAACGGAATTTGATTCGATAGCATTTAGCTTAATGGATAAGATCGAAAACGCATTAGAATACAAACAACTGATAAAAAATGCCAAGAAATATTACGAAAAGTTATACAAGGAGGCTGAAGGGCCTATGGGAGTCGCCAAAATCGTATTAGAAGCGATCGAATCCGAATCACCAAGTACTCGATATCCTGCGACACCAACCGCCCAGACATTGATTGAAATGCGAAAAAACATTTCTGATGAAAAATTCGACGCAATGATTTTAAGGCAATATCGTAAAGCTGGTGAAGAATGACTCAGAGAAGACTTTGAAACAAATTCAATTTATAAACTAATCTTTTTTTAATAGCTTTAATTTTTATCATACAATTAAAAAATGATTAAACAATTTTCATGACTAAAGCAATTATTTTATCGGGTGGTTGGGGGACTCGACTACGACCTCTTACTTGCTCTTTACCCAAAACTTTAATACCTGTTGTAAATGTTCCCGTAGTCGAAAGACAAATAACATTATTAAAGTCGATTGGGGTAAAAGAGATCGTTTTAGCCGTTAGCGTCATGGCAGAATATTTAAAAGGATATTTTGGAGACGGAAGTACATTTGGAGTCAAGATACATTACACGAACGAAGAAAGTCCTATGGGAACGGCGGGAGCATTAAAATTAGCAGAGTTTTACTTAAAGGACGATAATTTTTTCTTGTTGAACGGAGACGAGATCATAAATTTCCATTTCAATGAAATGTTAGAGTTCCACAAGAATGTAAACGCAATAGCCACGATCGCGAGCAAGACCGTAAAAGATACATCGAGATATGGAGTTTTAATAGTAGATAGCGAGACAAAACGCATTGATAAATTCCTTGAAAAAGAAGAATATGATCCCGAAGAAAACGACCATCGTCCAATGCCCGTGAACGCAGGCGTTTATCTTTTAGAACCAGAGATTTTTAATTTAATACCTCCAAAAAAAAAATTATCAATAGAGCGAGATGTGTTTCCGTTCTTAGCTCAGCAAGGAAAATTATTTAACTATTCGCTAAAAGGAATGTGGAAGGATATTGGAACACCCTTAGACCTTCTAGAAGGAAATATTTTACTCATGAAGTCACTCATCGAAGAGACGGCTGGAAAAGAGGAGAACATCATTTCAAGCACCGTTCAATTTGAAGGGAACGCAGTGATTACTCCGCCTATAACAATTGGCGAGCATGTGATTATCAGGTATGGTTGCAGGCTTGGTCCAAATGTAATCATTGGAGACAATTCGTATATTGAAAAAAATGTAACCATAAAAAATTCAGTCATACACGATAAGGTTTTCATTGGTGAAAATTCGATTGTCGAAAAGACAATAATTGCTGACAATTGTAGGCTTGAAGAAAATGTGGAATTAAAGGGAAACGACGATGCATTAGTTATATTGGGGTCATCGGTTCATGTTCTTAAGAACATCAAATTAATTTCCCCAAACGAACAACACATAACTCACTGCCACCATGAAGTCGTCAGGAGAAGCATTGATTAATCGTTACAATAACATATATTAATGCGCTGTGTTTGATCTCAATAGATTATTCTTGTTTTAAATGATATAAGGATTGATTTTATTTATTTAAATGAAGCGCAATCAATTCTAGGTAAGATAACGTGATTGAACAGCTTTTATCTATTCCAAATTCCAATAAAAACTCGAATAAATCTTGTTGGAGCTTTTCTACGCTCCCTTTTTCCTTAACTTGACACTCTACTTCGAGAAAATGACGGTCTAATATAGGGACATAATCAATTAGGGCTTCAATTTCAAGGTTCTTATGATGAAATTCATATAATTCTCTTTCTTTTTTAACGGTGAGCACTTCTCGAAAACCTAACAATCTAAAGATCTCTACGACCATATCTCCTTCTTGTATTATCGTTTCCAATTCTTTTCGAGTTTTTGCTTCGGTGTTTAATTTAGCACCTTTATATGTAAGAAAATATCGAACCTCCTTTTTTGAATTATTTTGATGTTTATTAAATTCAACTGACTTTCTCACCCTTAATGCCTCGTCAGAAGTCCTAAAATCCCTCAGACCTTCAGGCATGTTAAGATAGGTATCTTCGTGGAGGAGTGAACACTTATAAGTACCGTTTTTTTCGGTGAATTGCTTGCGCAACTTATCAGGATCGTCAATTTCGACTTTAATTTCGACTTCTATCATTATATGCAAGAATAATAATTAATACTCTCAATATATTATTTACCTTATAATCAAGAACTGGAGTGGTTCTATTTCAAATAAAAACGCAATCGTTAGAGAACTAGCAAGTCAATATCGGTACTTACCCTATATGATCGAGAGGTATGTTGAGTATTTAGGCGTTGATGGTACGAAGGCACTTTTAGAAGCGAACGAAAAACCGTTAACGCCCTCAATCAGGACCAACACGCTCAAGATTAGCTCGGAGAATTTATATCATAGATTGGAAAAGAAAGGTTTTCGACTTGAACCCGTCGAATGGATACCTAATGCGTTCTCAATAACGAAGGAAGCGTCTAATTTGGGTTCAACGCACGAATACTTATTTGGGTATTACTACTTGCAGAATGTGGCTTCAATGCTCCCTCCCATAATTCTCGATCCGCAGCCTGGGGAGATAGTAATTGACATGTGCGCTGCTCCAGGAAGCAAGTCAACCCAACTTGCCCAACTCATGAAAAACGAGGGCGTGCTTGTTCTAATAGATAAAAATCCAAAAAGAATTCCCTCCTTAGAATTGAACTTGCGCAGAATGGGGGTTAAAAATGCAATTGTCCTTAATATGGACGCTGAAAACATAAATAAAGCCAATTTTCGTGCGGATAAAATCCTTCTTGATGCCCCCTGCACGGGAGAAGGGCTTGTAAGGCAAGATCCTTCAAGAAAGACGAGTAAAAAACTTCAAGATATTTTAAAACTATCAGAAATTCAAAAAAAACTTTTAAGAACCGGATTAAACACATTAAAACCAGGTGGAAAACTTATTTATAGCACTTGTTCGATTGCTTTCGAAGAAAATGAACTCGTAATTGACGAAGTGTTACGAGATAATTACGATTATAGAATAAAACATATCAATTTACAATACGGATTGAACGGACTCGTTCAAGTTGGGGAAAAAAAAGTACTTGATGATATTAAATTTTCGCAAAGAATTTATCCCCACATTCACAATACAATTGGATTCTATATTTGCTTGATTGAATATATAAAGTGAAGTAAGAAGAATTAAAAAACAATTTCAAAACTATTGTTTCTCTCGCAAGTAATATCCCTTATCTATTAGTGTAATTAACTTTAACTGAGAACTGAGAGGTTTTTTCATATTCGGAACGGGGTATCGAGCAAGGGATATAACTTCAGAAAGCTTATTTATAACTAAAACTATTCCTTCCTTAGAAATTTCATTTGAAATTTCTTTTATCATTTCACCAAATATATCATTTCTATAAAGAGAAGCTTTTTCTCCAGATTCATTAACGACTACTATCTGTCTTTTAGGAAAACATCCCAAATAATAGAGAAATTCGGCACCTTCCAAACTTAAAAGAAAGTCTCCTCGCTTTATCGTACCAAAAAAGATACCTGCGTGTCGAAATTCACCCTCTTGAAGTTTATTTTGTAAAAAAATAGCGATATCGTTCGGGATTAAAAAGATTTTTGGAAAAAATGGTCTTGAATGCGAATCTTCCAAATAAACCCACATTTTATAACTAATAATATTCAATTCTTTAGAGATTTGGGGTGAAATCAAGGAAAGTGTCTTACTTATCATCGTATTTTCGATTTGATTAATTTCCCGAAACATTATCTCAATCTTTATACTAATTAAAATAACCTAAAAAAAGATGGTTACCATAATATAGTCACTGAGACGATAAAAAAATAGGTTATTTATAATGGGAATACGAAAAATTGAAGACGAGATCGATTTAAAAGAAGCCATGAAAAAGCGAGCGGCAGAGCTTCGCATAAAGGAAATAAAGGCTAAAGCGTCAACCGAGAATTTTACTAAGGAAAGATTGGTAGAATTGGCAAAAAATCACGGCGTTATCTTGGCGTTGACTCCCGAGCTCAAGAAGGAGGTCAAGGAATTGCAGCAAAAATATAACATCCCAACATCTAAAATCATAACAGAACAAATTCGAGAGCAAGACGTGCTGGATAAAAAATCGAAAATTGACCACGATAAGTTGGGCATGCTGGCTTATCAGCGAGTACTCATACGGAAAGACGAGACAGGAGGTATTTTGCCCATTTCGGAAGTGTTTGAGCTCGTGAATACTGGCACGCTAAAAAATAAGGTAGAACTCAATGATTTGATAAAATCCATGAAAAATTTGAGCAAGAAAAATGTAATCGATAAAATGATGGAGTTAGACTCAGGGGCGACAATCATCCATTTTTTTCCCATTCAATACACGAGCGACCAGGTGAAGATAATGGAATTGGCGAAAGAAAAGGGTTACCTAACCCTCGAAGAGGCGTGCACGAAATTAGAATGGTCGCAAGATAGGGCGATGAGAGCATGAGATTCCTTGGAAAGATCGGGCGTTGCCAAGTTTTCAGAATCAATTTTAAAAGGAAAACAATGGTCCTTT
>JAEOUI010000456.1 GCA_016839425.1 Promethearchaeota archaeon | reverse complement strand
GAATGCCATTTAATATTATCGTTCTTTTTAGATAATCATAATTACAATTATTATTAGTGAAAATACATAGATTAAAATCTTGAATACTAAATCACAATTTAAGAAGGGCTAAATTTTTCTTAGAAATATTTCCAAAAAATTCGATATCGTTCTTTTTAGATTTCTCAACCGTAATGTAATTTGGTTTAAAGCCAGTTGATGTAACATTAAATGACGAAAATGAAGTAAGGAATTTCTTAGCCCTTCTAGTGAGGTAGCTGATCATTAAAGGTTGAGTAAATTTGTAATGACTAAGCATTCTGATTGCATGATATAATTTAGAAAGTGAAACGGTAAAAAAGGGGGGATCACAAAAAATAATTCCGAATTGATTTTCAATCCATTCTGGTCGTGTCATATCATAGAAGCGAAATCCTTGAAGGTTAGAAAACCTCTCGTCAATATCAAGAAGGCTATATTTTAATCCGAGAGAATCTAGCTCTATACCAATGGTTGGAGCGCATAATAAGCACGGATTTTTGTATTGTTTTATAAAGTCAACGATTTTTTTCGCGGTCGATTTATCAAAGAAATATTGTTCCCTTTTGTGATTCTCTTCCATATAAAAAAATAATCAACATTAAAAAAAAATTAACTTATTTTCTGAAGGATCCAACAAGCTTAAATCGTAACTTTCAATTAATATTACAATGATCTCTGATTGTAATACTACTCAATCACTTGAATTTGCCAAAATGTATTTGGCCGAAGCTACCATAGCGAAAGCTTTCGCCTTGGCAGCAGTAGTAGTATTATAGAACAAGATCGCTATTCCTTTTACCGACTTTTCTTAACATTGCATTTTTATCGTTGGGAATATCGTCTTGTTCGATGAAGCGTTTCAATAAGAGGAGATCGTGAAAGGCATGCGTTCTTGTTTTCAGATCGTTGTTAAAATATGAAAAAAAGGTAAACGAAATGGAAATAGAAAATAAAGGATTAGATTTTTATAATCTTAAATTTGATTTTTATCAAACCAAGGACATGTTCGTTTCAGATTATAAAGAAGGAATGTGGGACGAAGGAAAGCTAGTCCCATTAGGAGATATTAGTTTATCGCCTGCGGCCTGCGTCTTAAATTACGGACAAGGGATTTTCGAGGGAATGAAAGCGTTAAAAACGAAAAATGGAGATATCGTTCTATTTCGACCTGAAGAAAACGCAAAGAGGTTGAACGCAAGTGCCAAGCGCTTGTTAATGCCAGAGTACGATATCGATAGATTTGTTGAGAATGTGAAAGAAGTCGTTAAAGCAAACGAATATTTCGTGCCACCCTATGATAGCGGAGGGTCATTATACATTCGCCCGTTGATGATGGGTAGTGGGGCCATGCTAGGAGTTGCTCCCGCCGAGGAGTTTAAACTCGTAATTTTTACTTCGCCAGTTGGCCCTTACTTCCCAGGAGGGTTCAAAGGAATTGATATAGAAATATCGAAAAAATACACGCGTTCAAGCGTGGGCGGAACGGGATTCTCTAAAATGGTGGGAAATTACGCGGGCACCATGATGCCAACAAAAGAAGCTAAAGAAAGAGGATTCTCCCAAATATTGTTCTTGGATTCCGTGAAAATGGAATATTTGAGCGAGGTTGGTGCTGCCAATTTTTGTGCGATCGTGAACGATGTTTTAGTTACCCCAAAATTCGATGGAACTATCTTGGAAGGTATCACGCTTAAATCAGTTCTCACACTTGCACAGGAGAAGCTTGATTTAGAAGTTGAACAAAGAGACATATCCTACAAGGAATTATTTGAAGATAGCTGCACTGAAGCTTTTTGCACGGGAACTGCTGCCGTTATTACGCCGATTAACTCTATTTATTACGAAGGAAGCCTCAGGATATTTAACAATAAAGTTCCAGGCAAATATACCCGTAAACTTTACAATATTCTCACGGGAATTCAACGCATGGATATTTGCGACGATTTTGGATGGGTTATTGAAATTTAATTAATCAAATTTTTTTTTTTAAATTTATAAAATTATTTGAAAATCTTCAATCTATTTTTTAACCTCAAGGATTACTGAAATAAGCAACAATTTATATAAGTTGATTATTGTCAATATTATTGTAAGAAAATATTTTTATCAATATTCAGGTAGTGGAAGAACTTGACTAAGTTTAAGTTGTGTATATTCGGAGATTCAGGAGTGGGAAAGACGACTTTTACACGAAAATACCTTACAGGAGTATTCGAGGAGAACACGAAAACGACCATCGGAGCGGATTTGGCCGTAAAATACCTCGAACAAGATGGAAAAAGCGTTGGATTACAAATTTGGGATTTTGCTGGCGAAGAACATTACAAGGTGCTCTTTCCGAGTTTCGTTCAAGACGCCAAGGGAGGCATCTACATGTTCGATGTTACTGACACAAACAGTTTAAAGAAGATCAAGGAATGGTTATCGTTTTTCCAGAACAAGGACCACGATCTTTGGGCACCAATTTTAATGGTCGGAACGAAAATCGATCTCTACGAAGATAGGGAAGTTGAAGCTGAAGAAGCACTTGAAATCGCACGTTCCAACGGCTTGTTGGGTTATATTGAGTGCTCCTCTAAGACGGGTGAAAATGTAGAAGAGATTTTTAGTTCCATTACCAAGATAATGATGCAAAGAGCGGGTCTTATCTGAAATTGATGAATCTTGTTGATTATTATGATAGTCTATGTGAAGATGATTTTAACTATCAAAAACTTTAATCATTAAATAATTAAAAATTCCACTCAGGAGAGTTATTATGATTCTCAACTAATTGTTGATATTTTTTTCCTATAAATAAAACTCCAAAACGATTCAAATATTCAGAGTAGGATGAAAAATAACAATCCTATTATGGCAATAATAAGTGGGATGATTTTTTTGATTTCCATCTTTAATTCGTTCAATTTTAATTATTAGATGAGGATTACTTCGAAGTGATATTTAAATGTTTCTAATAAAGATCGTGAAACCATAAGGAATAGACATTTATGTAAAAGCAAACGTTAATGAGATATTTCAATTTCTTCCAGTTTGTAACGTAAAGTGTGTTCAATATCAAGCACGCAAGAACGCATGAGCGTATTTTTACCAAAGAAATATAACAAGAGCTCGTTATCGGGTTCCTCTTTCAAGTTTATGCTTGTGTTAATTACCACGCCGTGCGTCTTCTGTCCAGTGTTAATGTAGTCTTCAAGGTCAAGGCCTTCGGGAAGGTCAAGGCCGATGAATTTATCGCCATGAGGAATCTTTTCTTGTTTTAGAAAGAGAAGGTACTCAGTAATGATTTGTTCAATGCTACGCTCTTGCCGATACTTGGAAAGTTGATAAGTACCGTTAGAATACAAAAGAGCGTTATTAGAGCTTGTAATTGAGTAAGCATTGATGCTGTTTTCTTTTTTCAGGAGGATTGGGTCTAAGATTTCCTTGATCGTGCTAAGATTCTTGTCAACGAGTGTTTTTAAAGGAACATCGTTTATGATATCAAGAACCCGTCGGTCTAAGTCCCTATCCTTGATTGTCTTAGAGGAATCCTTAAAATCACGAAATTTAAAAAATCGATCGTAGATATAATGAATCTTATTTTTTATTGCTTCGTCGATGTGGTGTTCTTCGTAAATCATGGCCATTAGAAGCGTGTAATTATCGGAGTGTTCAACGCTTTCCACTATCATCTTGTTCTTTTCGAACCCAACGGTTTTTAAAGGAAAAGTTAATTCCAAGGACACATCGTATAAAGCCCTGCAAAATCCAGATAAGAGGTCTCCGTCAATTTCGTTTCCGTCTTGACTCAAGTAGTATGAAAGGATGCCACCTTCCCCGATCAAGAGAAATTTCCGTATCATTAATAGAAAGTCCCCACAAGAATGAATACTTATTGTATAACTAATACGAGATTTTATATATTAAATTATGTTTTAAGATCAGATTACAGAAATATTTATAATATAATACGTGTTGAAAAATTCATAGCCAATGAGGAGCTTTTTAAAGCTATGGATTTATCAGATAATGAAGAATACGAAAAAGCCATTGAAATTTTTGATAAAGTAATCCACGAAAATCCTAAAAACGACCAAGCCCTGAATGAGAGGGCTTACGCGAAAGCCTCTTTAGGTGACGATTATGCTGCGCTAGAGGATTATCAAAAGCTAATATAAATAAATCCAGAATATCCTGATGCGAAAGAGTAGTGTTCGAGAATTCTTGCGGATGTTGGAAAGTTTATTGAAGCAGCTGAAATGAGACACGAATATTTAATTTCACATTCAGATGGCGATCTGGGAATGGGCGTAGCTCCAGTGGATTGGTTCGACTGTGCGGATTATTATTACAAAGCAGGATCGTACGAAAAAGCTAAAAGCGTCCTTTTGGAACATTTTAAGAAATATCAAAATGGTGAAATTGAATATAAGTCATACAAAACAATGCCAATGACATTATTTTCAAAAATTTATTTGAGAAATGATGATGCTCGTAAAGCCATAAAATGGTCGAAACAAGCTTTAGCTAGCGAATATTCGAATCCAGCAGATAGAGAGCAATACATCTGGTGCCTTTTAAGCTTGAACAGGGAAGACGAGGCAGAAAAAGAATATAAAATATACATTAACGAAGATCTCGATGGCAGAGACGATTTCGAGCATGTCCAACCATTAAAAAAGGGATTATTTGGATAATTTTATTGTACTTTATACATAAATTTCAAAAAAAACCTGTCGTTCTTAGCAAATTTTTAAAGAACTTTTTTCCTATCGTCTTCATTTCAGATTTCACGACTTCATATTCTTCTCTTAATGTATCTTTATCAACCTCAGTTAATTCTGGCGCTTTTATCAACCATTCATCGAACATTTGTTCAGTCAATTCGAAATGGTATTGTATTCCATAATTATTGAAACCCACTTTTATTATTTGATTTGTACAGTATTTACCAGTGCCTAAGAGTTTCAAATTTGGTTCTAATTCAATGGTTTCTCCGTGGAGTTGAAATACTTTAAATCTTTTGGGTAATCCCTTAAATAAAGGATCGATGACACCTTCAGGCGTGAGCGTGACCTCGTACCAGGCATTTTTATCGTGCTTAAAACCAATTTCCTTCACGGGACTCTCATATACTCTTGCCCCTGATATTTTTCCTATTAATTGCATTCCAAGGCATACTCCAAATACAGGTATTTTTTTTTGAAAAGCGTTCTTGATGAAATTAATTACGGTAATAATTTTATCAGATCCGTCGTTGGCGCTGTCTGGTCCACCCATTATGATTATTAACGAATAATTCTCCAGATCAGGCATAATCAAACATTTTGAAGGATCAACAATATCATAGACAATTCCATACTCTCCAAGAACTTCACCCATTAGTCCAAGTCCCTCGTGCGTGATATTTTTTATCACGAGTATTTTCTTCGAACTTTGCATTATGAATTGATTTTAAATATTTTCGTCAATTTATGATTTAGTTAAAAACAAAAAAAATAATAGATTTATATGAGTTGCCCGCAATAATTTCCACCGAACGGGCGCTTCGATATGGGTTTAATCACCTTAAAAGGCTTTTTATACACGAGCTCAATTGGAATCCCAAATAATTCACAAAACTCTTCTATGAAGGGCGCTATCTCAAATTTTTCATCTTCCGTGATTTCAAAG
>JAEOUI010000050.1 GCA_016839425.1 Promethearchaeota archaeon | reverse complement strand
TTTAAAAATAAAAATAATATATTTTAACTTAAATTAAAATAATTTAAAAATTATCATGTTTATTGGATAGATGAAGGACCAATTTAGGACAGATTATATTGAGTGAAAAAAAGAAGGGTTGGGAGTGCTCACACGAGAACACTCGCCTCGATGGAGGTTATCTTGTTTGTCAGGACTGTGGAATTGTTTTAGATGATAATGTAGCGTTTGAAAAATACAATCCCACTAGTGAATTCTCTGAAACCCAAAGAGATTACGAAATAAGCATTCGCAGAAAGGATTCAAGGGCAACTCAAGATCCAAAGATCAAAGAACAATATAATAAGATACTCACTCTCGAAAAATGGTTTAAAGATTCGAAATCTACATTTTCAGAACAAAAACGGTTGATTGAGCTTCTCAAAGGTTATAAAATTGGATTAAATATCGATAATGTAAAATATCAAGAAATTAAGGATCGATATCTTAAATACAATAAAAAATATAAAAAACCATATCAAAATATGGTCATTATATTTCTAGCGATAATATGGATGGAAGTAAAGGATACCACGAATGTCCGTATTGAACGCTTTATAGATGCCTGCAACGAGTTAGGCCATAAAGTAAATAAAAAAATGCTCAACAATGCGATGCTTAAAATTAAAATCGTTGAAGATAAAAAAAAAAAAAAGAAACTTAAAAATAAATCTGATATCGAAGCGGATATAAAGGAAAAAATTAAAATCCTCCTACAAAAAAATTTGAATGATATCTCTTATAATAAGGTCGCTGATTTTTTCCCAAGCAAGGATCAATACGAAAAATTTAAAATAGAGATGCTTTTATTAGCGGACCAGATCCTTCAGGATATTTCTTACACAGATATTAAAAACATGAATTATAAAGCTTTTACAGCTGGATTATTTTATTATATTGGACGAGTTATTGATGATCGTAAAATATTCACCCAATCATTAATTGAAGAGACTACAAAATTTTCTAGCACGACTATTAGAAAGAAATATAAAATGCTCAAAGAAATTCTGGGAAATAAAGATATTTCAAGAAACGCGAATAAATATGAAGTACACTAAATTATACTCAATATTAAAAATGATATAAATAATCGTCATACTATGGTCTCGTTTCTTGAATACAAAGACGAAATCGCAGAGAAGTCAATTAAGGAACTTGAAGAATATTTTAATACAAATATAAAGAACGGATTGACTTCTTTTGAAGCTAAAAAAAGGCAAATAAAAGGTGGATTAAACGAGATACCAAGATTAAGAAAATCACTTTGGAAAATTTATTTGGCTCCAATTTTTAATTTTTTGATAGTTATCTTGATTATCACATCACTTCTCATAATCATTCTTGGATCTCCTGAATCCACATATGTAACTCTCTTTATGATTATGATCAATTCAGTTATGGTGGTCATTCAACAATATAGGGCTCAAAAAGCCATCGAGTCTCTTAGAAAAATTTCCGCCTTGAAAACTATGGTTACACGAGACGGTTCAAAAAAAGAAATCTTTGTCAGAGAAATCGTACCGGGAGATATCATAACAGTCGTACAAGGAAATAAAATCCCTGCGGATGGACGAATTGTCGAAGCAATAAACTTCACGGTAAACGAAGCTCCTTTAACAGGAGAAAGTGACTCCATAGAAAAAAAGGAACGAAAAGCATTTAAAAGCGATAGAGATGACCATGTGTATATGGGAACTTTTGTAGAAACAGGAAAAGCCACGATTTTAATAATAGGAACTGGAATTAGAACTAAATTAGGAGAGATCTCTCATTCTCTTAGCGAGACGGGATTTATTGAAGAGATACCCTTAACGAGAAAGTTAAACAAATTAGGACATATTTTAGGAGTCATTGTTCTAATTAATTTATTTATTCTAATAGGATATAAATTAATAATGTTAATCCTAGAAAATAACTTTACATCTCAAGCTATTAGTAAGGTCATAGCAAATTCGATAATGAGAGCAATGAATGTCATTCCTGTCAATTTACCATTATTGACCACACTCATCATAATAACGGGTGTAATTAGCATGGCAAAAAATGGTGTGATTATAAAG
>JAEOUI010000455.1 GCA_016839425.1 Promethearchaeota archaeon | reverse complement strand
TGACTTTTAACCCATCTGTGGGAATCGCATCGAATAGCTTTGTCTTGGTCTTACAGACCGCGAGTGGAATGATAGGCGCCTTTCCCATAGCAGCGAACTTGACGATGCCCGCCACTGATTTTATTTGGATGTCCCGGTCGAATCTCGACTCTGGAGTCATCGCAATTAGGTCGCCTTCGCCCAAATACTTGAAATAATTCTCTATTGGTTCTGTATCGTCCTTGCTCGTGGTACTTCTAAACATTCCGAGTGCCTTGAGAAGCGGTCCTGCAACCTGGTGTTTCATCATTTTTGGACTGACCATGAAATGAATTTTTCTCGCAGAAACTTGACTAATAACAAACATATCCCGAGTAGAACTGTCACTTATGGTAAGTAGGATCGCCTTGCCCCTGAGAGGAACATTTTCCTTGCCCTCTATTTCTAGATTAGTTATAGCTTTTAGTCCAAAACGACTAACAGTTTTAAAAGCGGCGTAAAACAAGTCTTTCGCCACATCTATGCGTCCGTCTGATTTATTTTCTTCACTCGCTTCCCAAATTACTGAACTCTTCGACATGATGGAATGAACCTTTATAGAATCGTACTTGAGTTATTTTTATTGCTTGAATTGTAGTGTTTTGTAAAATAATTATTCGTTATTAAAAAATACTAATTTTTTTAATAAAAAATATCGTTAATTAATTAAAAACATGTTTTAATAAAGGTAATTATTTTTTGAAATTTATAAGCTTTACTACAAATAAAACTTTTTAAATAAATCGTAAATTTGAGATTTCAAGCGGCCCATGTTATAATCTTTGCTGTGATATTTGAATAAAGGAGGTTTTTTAGTACAAAATTTTTTTAATCTTCCAGTTTATTAAAGTAATTATTAGGATATAATGAGTTATCATTTGTGTCAGTATTCCAAACTTATGACAGTATTATTATAAAATAGATCAGGAATGTGATTTTTATAAAAATTTTTAGAAATAGAATAACAAAGAAAAGAATAACAGTGTTGATTGGTTTATTTACTTTATTAGTAGCATCTTTCCTTTATTTCCCTGCCTTTAAAATTACTACTAACGATTCTTCTAAAGCATTAAAACATTTAATCTTTAAAACTTCAGGCTTTTGGATTCTCAATGAAACGATCGAAATAGACGAGCAAGGTACAAATAATTGGGATAGTTTTATCGATAAAGCTTGGTGTAGTGGAAGCGGTACCCCTGGAGATCCCTACATTATCGAAAATGTTACCATTAACGCAAATAAAACTGGTTCCTGCATAACCATTCTAAATTCCAATGTAAATTTTATAATTAGAAACTGTACATTGTTGAATTCTTCAATTGGTGGGACGATATATAATAGAGAAGCAGGAATAAGGCTCGTTAGTGTTTCAAACGGACAAGTTATTAACAATAATTGTTCTTTCAACGAAGTGGGCATTTTTTTGGAAGATGGGTGTTTCGACAACACGATATCTGGAAATCAAGCTAGCAACAATAATGCTTCTGGGATTGAGTTACATGAAAATTGCTACGATAATCTATTTTCAAGCAATGAAATCCACGATAATAGCGATTTCGGAATACACTTGCTTACTACGTGCTCTAATAACACTTTTATATACAACAACGCAAGCCGAACGCTTTTCGGTACTCAAAATCGTGGAATTGCTCTCTATGAACAATGTAATGAAAATTCTATCTTAGAAAACTATTGCAACGATAATGACTACGCCGGAATATCCTTAATTAATTCGTGCGAGAATAATTTTATTACAGGGAACAATGCCTCGAATATAATAAATAGAACTCAAGAAATAGGAATATATGTTAATATTGGTTGTAATAATAATGTCCTTTCTAAGAATAACGCAAGCAACAATAACGATCATGGCATTTATATATACGATAATTGTAACGAAAATATCATTACAGAGAACACGGCTTTCAACAACTCGCAGAATGGCTTTTATATGTGGGATTTTTGCCATAGCAACATCATTTCTGAAAATAACTTTACCGAGAACGACGATCACGGGGTATATTTAAATGTTAATTGTAGCGATAATAATCTGTACAATAATATTGCAAGCAACACATATTCGGATAGACAGGGCCAAGGATTCTGTTTAGAAGGGTATTGTCATAATAATACTCTTTATAATAATATTGCTTGCGATAATGGATATGAAGGAATTTATCTGGATAATTGTGAGAATATAACAATTTCGAGAAATCGCTTGGGAAACGATTTCTCAATCAATCAAGAAACAGGAATATACATCACTAATTCAACTAATAACACAATAAAGAACAATTTTTGCAAAGATCAAACGATTCGGGGCTTGTATATGGAAGGAAGTGATTATAACGATGTATGGGGTAATGGTTTCGTTAATAATGATCAACGAGGCATACATCTGAATGTTGATAGTGATAACAATACAATGTGGTTAAACACCTTCTTGAATAATAATCTAAATAACTCCGTCAATGAAGGATCATATAATAATTACTGGGATAACGGGGAGGTCGGTAATTATTGGGACGATTATACTGGTGAGTTTTACACTAATGGGACTGGAATGGAATCATATTATATAAAGGACTGGACAGAAGCACCTTCAGGTGAAGATCGTCATCCCATTGGTGATACCACGCCAGACCCTAATTTCAGCGTCAATCAAACGCTTTTATTTACTGGAGAATGGATACAATGCACTTACACGGGTTTCGGAGGAAATCTTCCGCTCTTTTTCGATTGGGATTTTGGAGACGAGACCGAACACTCTGATGAGGAAAATCCCCTCCATCGATACGATGTCAGTGGTAATTTCACTGTAAGACTTATATTAATCGACGCAACTGGAGAAGAAATTTGGGTGACAAAAGAAAATCATGTGATTGTCGAGGAAGATACGATCCCTGTCTTAGAGTTCTCCGAAAGCATCGTAAGAGGAGTACGGGGGCGTGAAATTCTTTTTGAGTGTAAAATAAGTGGAGGTAACGGTCCTTTTTCGTACGAATGGAATTTTGGAGATTACACGCCTACTTCTAATGAAACGTCACCATCACACGCATTTTCAAATGTTAATAAATACAATGTAACCCTTACTATAATCGATAGGGACGGCGATTCTGTCAATGCAACGATAAGTGTGGAAATACGATCTATTTCTACTTCCGATAATACGATACTTTGGATAATCCTTTCAACGCTCGCAATTAGCGGATTTGCGGGATTAGCGGGAGCAATCTTAATTTTGAGAAAAAGGAAAAAGAATGGTGTTTCAAGCGTTCTTGAGAGCGTTCAAAGCTCAGGTCATAAATTACCGAAAAAACTGGACAACTTGAAAAATAGAGAAACTCCTGGAGGTATCGATCCTACGACTCACAAGCTTATTTTTGATGGATCAATTGAACAAGACACGAATTCTTTACCAGATCAGAAGGCAGAACTGGCTAAAACGGAATCCGAATTACAGATTCAAAAGCAAGAATTCCTCTGCTTGGTTCACAAAGGACCTGTAAAGGGCGTGAACGTGTACATTTGTCCGCATTGTGGAGCATTTTATTGTAGGGAATGTGCCAAAGCTCTAAGCGAAAAGGGAGAGTCCTGCTGGGCTTGTCGTGGTAACTTGGAGATATAATATTTTTTACCATTAAAACTTTCAGCTTAACAATAATACTTTGAAAAAGAAGTACTGAAAAAAATACCCAGATGCATTTATAAATTTGGTGATAAATAAGAAGATAAAATAACTTTTTAATTTTTTACCAAAGATGAGTATCTCCAGAAAAAGAATTACAAAAAGAACGATTCTAAGTCGAAAAAATTTTATTTTTCTCTTGCTCCTCCTTTCATTGATGGTTATTACTATCCCCAAGATATTCCTTTCAAGTAGGATTGCTATTAATAAGAATGAAGATCAAGTACTTCCTCTAAAAACATCCAATTATCAAGTACTCCATGAGTTAATCGTTATTGACGAGTTAGGACCGTTTACATGGGCGGACGCTGTTGCAACATCGTGGTGTAGTGGAAGCGGATCTATTAATGATCCATATATCATCGAAAATATAATAATCGACGCAAATCAGACAGGTTCTTGCATTACAATAAGTAATTCTCTCGCTCATTTTATCGTCAAGAATTGTACTTTAACAAATTCTTCAATTGATGTTCTTAGAATATATAATTCGTCAAATGGGCAGTTCATTGATAATACGATAAGCAATAATAAATTCGGAATATATATGAATCTGAGTAATAATACAATCATATCGGGTAACTCCATTAGCGAGATCGACTATGATGGGGTATACATGGATACCTGCGATGATAATATTATTTCAGGAAACAACATGAAAAATAATACATATAATGGGATTTATTTAGTAAATTGCGATAATAATAATATCTCAAGAAACTTTGCAAGTAAAAATGGGGATAATGGGATATGCTTGTATCGTAGTAATGACAATAGCGTCTCGGAAAACATGGTAGATAATTCTATATCTAGTGGAATACGCTTATATTATAGTAATAATAATATCATTTCGCTGAACGCCCTCCATAATAATTCTATTCATGGAATAGATTTAATATTTGATAGCAATAATAATTCGATTTGGTTAAACTCGTTCGTTAACAATAGCGTTAAAAACGCCAATGACGAGGGAAATGATAACCTATGGGATAACGGTAGTTACGGTAATTTCTGGGACGATTATACCGGTTTATTGTATGCTAATGGTACGGGAATGGAGCCGTATAATATTTCCGAATCGCCCCTCATTCAAGACATGCATCCAATAGGGGATTCCATTCCAATTCTTGAATTTGAAGCAAGTGAAACTTTGATAGTTTCTAACCAATCAATAAGTTTCTTTTATACTGGAATAGGGGGTAATTTACCCCTCAGATTTGAATGGGACTTTGGGGATGAATCCCCTCGCTCCAATGAGAAAAATCCCACTCATTGCTACTCGATAAGCGGTAATTACTCTGTCAATCTTACTGTTATCGATGCGACGGCCGATTTCGTTTGGATTTCTAAAACCAATTACATTGTAGTCGAAGAAGACACCACACCTATTCTTGAATTTCCTGAAAGCGAGATTTATGTAGATAAAGGATATCAAATACAGCTATTCTGTGATGTTAGCGGCGGAAACGCCCCTCTGAAATACTCATGGGATTTTGGGGACGATTCCTCTCTCTCAAACGAGATGAACCCCATTCATACATACGAGGATAGCGGAAACTATGTTGTAACCTTGACCGTGATAGATCGGGATGGAGACATGACTATCAGAACCACGAATGTATTAGTAAGCTCGAATTCTGAATCAGATGATACCTCCACCGAACAAGATTTTAACCCAGCAATCATTGTTTTTTCTGCGTGCTTATTTCTTGGCATTATAACTATATCAGGAACTGCAATCACATTAAGAACAAGAATTAAAAAAACCCATTTATCGCCAATCAATTATCCTTCTCAAGGATTAAAACAAAATAAGCTGAAAGGTCCTAAAAAATTAGATAATAATTCTTTGAATCCTTCCACTTCCCACCTTATTTTCGAAGGATCGATTTCTAATAAAAATCAAGATAAAAAGTCCTTGGAAAACACTGAATCTGAATTTAGAATCAGGAGAGAAGAATTCTTATGCGTGGTGCACAAGGGCGCAGTGGAAGGTGCAAATATTTATATGTGTCCTCATTGTAAGGCATTTTATTGTAAGCCATGTGCCAGTGCATTGAAAGAACGGAACGAGGGTTGCTGGGCGTGTGGAAAAGCTCTTGAATTATAGCATGT
>JAEOUI010000454.1 GCA_016839425.1 Promethearchaeota archaeon | reverse complement strand
TGGCTTTTCGAAGCCATTAGGTTGGAAAACATTCATCGGAATCGAATTGAATCGATCTATAGATAAGATTGAATTAGGCCTTTAAATCGAGAATAAATCGCTAATATTCACATTCTAAAGGTGATTACTTATATTTAGAGATAATATTGTTTTTCGGTTTAGCTAATCAATTGATTCTTTATCCAGAGTGTCCAGTGGGTTTTGGGGCTCCCGCACGGCGCCTATGTGCCTGTGCGAGCGTAATGCTTAAATAATAGCGATGCATTATGTGATTTAGAACATAAAAAAAGAGTAGGAAAAATTAGATGCAAGATATTAAGCTGTGGTTTCAAAAAGCAATGGTTCCCTTAAAGATCGAAAGTGATCCCTTGACAACGCAAAGTTTTAGTGTAAATAATCGCGATATTTTTCAAATGTCAATAGACACGAAAGGGAAAAAGAAAAAATCTGAATACTTTCGAATCTATTTAGGTCACGAAGAAAACGATATTAGGGTGATAGACGCAAATTCAAAACACCAACAAGTAATATTGTTAGTAAAGGAACCTTCCCGCCAATATAAAGTACAAGTTTGGAATGCCAAGGAAAAGAAATACGATATAAATACAGAAACTACTCCCGATGTGTTAAGAAAGTATTTAATGGGAATGGACGAGTCCCATCTTTTTATTGCAGAGCTCCCAAGCGATTTAGGACCAATTAACAAGGTCACGGACGCTCATAGAATGCTTAAGCCCAAGAGCGTTATAACAAACGAAAAAAAGACTAATCGAATTAAACGACAAGGTGAATGGTTTTTCATTCCTACCACAACAGAGGAGTTAGAAGAAATCAAAAAACTCAGGGAAGGAGAAATTGATATTATCTTGAAAAAACAAAGAATTGGAAAAAATACTATTGGAAACGCTCATATCGCAGACGAATTGATAAACACGAATTTAGGACAATTCGTGAAGGGAAAAATTTGTCATGTGGAACACAAAACGATAAAATTACACGGCTGGTATCGAGTAGAGCAAAACACCGAAGGAAGGATTCAACAAACGAATTCTCAACATATTTCTCATGTGTATAAATGGGTTGATTAAAATGGATGAAAAGCCTGAGGACTTGATCATTAATGGAGAATGGGAAACAAAACGTCAATCTCTTGCTCGAATGTTGCTTAATCAGGGATTAATTCCCGATTTAAAGAATTACATGAAACAGCTGGAATATTCGAGCAAAAAACATTTGATTGCAGACATATTAAGCGTTTCAAAATCTTTACGCAACATCAATAAGATTCTAAAGGTCGAACCCGCCTCTTGCATTGCTTGCGGATATATTTTCGATCATAAAAAGAAGGAATTTAAAATTCCATCAAAATGTCCTAAATGCCACCAACAGAGGATTGAGTGGCCATCCCTTCGATTGACCTAAAATATGTCTAAATTTTTAATTGGAAAAGAAATAATAAATTTTAGTATTTCTTGTTATTTATTTAATACCATGAACTTTAGAGGGATTTAGGATTGAAACCAGAAGATGATAAACATCCACCTGATGATATGATCCAAAAAATTATCGATCCAATCACGGGAAGGGACATCACGGGTGAGTCCATACAAGAAAGATTAACTGAATTAGATGTCATTGCCGAAGAAATTATTCAAAGGGCAATGATTGCTTGCAGAAAGAATCCCAAGAATTTAATTGAAATATATAAAAACGCTTATTGGAAAATCCATCAAAAATTAGGCATGGGTTCAATCGGACCTGCAACGGCTGCAGCTGGCCCTTTAATGAACGAAAAGAAAGAGAAGCTTGCGAATATCCTTAGGATTCCAAAAAAGAATCGAGAAGGTTAATTTTGAAAGTCCAATATCGCATTATTAATGCACGAGATCATGTCTGAAGTTGTAAATCTTGGACCAATAGTTTTTTTGCAGAACTCCCCAATATAGCCGTTTAAAAACGCCGCCGAACATGCTGATGAAAATGTATCGTTTTTTGTAGAACATAAAGCAGCACATAATCCTGCAAGCACGTCTCCCGTCCCCCCCATTGACATTTCTGGACATCCCGTACGATTGATTTTTATTGTACTACCATTACTGACATAGTCAAATGGACCTTTAACTAAGAGTGTTACCCCCACTTCTTTCGCAATACTCATCACTTTAGTACATCGATCCTCTATTGCATCATATGACGGGAGTTCCATACCCGTTAAAGCTTTTAGTTCTCCTACATGCGGCGTGAGAATGATTTTCTTATTTTTAATTAATCCTAGATCTTTTTTTAGTAATTTTAAAGCGTCTGCATCAAATACAATAGGTTTATCCGTTTTTTCAAGGTTTTTTAAGAACTCAATTAAGAAATCTTGAGTTCCCTTTTCAACGCCCATTCCTGGTCCAATTAATATCGCATCTGCCCATCCAGCTAACCTCAATCCTTCTTCCAATGCTTTTATTGTGAAGTAATCCCCTGGACTCGTCCGAGCAATGATACTTGGAGAATAACTTTTAATAACATTTCCGATTACTTCTGGAACATAAGTCTTTACCAAATCAACACCGAAATGGTTACATGCTAGAGTGGAATACACCGGTGCACCTGAATATTCTTTTGAGCCACCTACAATTAAAACCTTCCCAAACTGCCCTTTATGAATATTAGTACCTCTCTTTTTCAGCGTGGGTAGCACGTCTCCTTTTCCCACGAATAAATTGGCCTCTTGAGGAATCCCGATCGATTTAACAACAATCTCACGAGCGTTTTCAGAACCTTCTTTTAATCCAATCTTATTCCTGTGAAAAGTAATTAACAAGTCGGCTCTGACGGCTTTATCTGGAACGCTTCCCGTGTTTGGATCTACTCCCGAAGGAACATCAATGGAGACCACATTTAATCGTTCTTGATTGTCTCTCTTTAATTTATTTATCGCTTCGATTGCAGAAGATATGGGTTCCCTAATTCGACCTTGGATCCCCGTCCCTAACAATCCATCGATTAACAACTTAAGTGTTGAGTCCTTATTAATCGCATTAATTACATCTCTTAGTTCGCTAGAGTCTTTAGCCACTTTTATAGCAACGGAATAAATCAAGCTTTTTGAAATTATGTTCCAATTAAGTCGAGCCTCGAGAGTTCGAATTTGTTCTGGGGTACCTAATAAAATCAAGTAAGACTTTATTCCAAAAGCAGCCAAATGACGGGCAATAACGAATCCATCTCCTCCATTGTTTCCAGTCCCGCAAAAAATGGCAACTTTATCGTTACTTTTCAATTTATAATGGTTGATAATTTCGTTCGTAAAGGAAAATCCCGCACATTCCATGAGATGACTTTTTGGAATTCCCAACCACTCGGAATTATTGTCTAAAATGCCCACTTCTTCGGCAGGAATTTTTTCAGCAGATAAAAACTTCATACTTTAAAGGTTAGTTTCTCCATTAAAAAATATTTAGGTTCTCAAATAATATTGAATCTGATTATTATTTTCACTTTTCAACCACACTAATTTAAATATATTATTGGATAAAAGAAATTGATAAATAATGAATATAAAAATTACACACGATGATAATTATTTAATGCGTTATAGTGGTCTAAATTTTTTCAATTTTGAACTAACAGGAAAGGGAACGAATCAAGAACCTTATGTAATGCGAGACAATTCAATTCTAGTTTTCAGCAGTGTAGTAATTCTTATTTCAGATTCCAAGGATCATCTCGTGATCGATAACATACAAGTAAAAGCCATTAATCTCGTGAATTGCGAAAATATAATATTAAAGCATTCAAAAGCAAAATTGCTTGAGTTAAATGAATGTTTAAATTGCAAAATTCAAGATGCAGTGATAAAAAAAAAGATTAAAGTTTACAGATCCATTGACATTTCGCTTGAAGATGTTGTAGCAAAAAAACTCCTCGAATTCGAAAACCAAAACACATCGCTCAAGAATTGCCAGGTTAAAAAAAGTTGATCTAATTCATTAAACAAGCTATTTCCAAAATTATGAAATGTTTTTTAATTCTAAAATATCATAAATTTCATTTTTCAACCACACTTATTTAAATACATAAATAGATTCTTAGGATTGATAAGTATGAAAATAATGATTACGATAGATAATACATGTAAAACGAGAAATGAAAGTTTTTCCTCTTTTAACATTGAACTATCGGGAAAGGGAACTAGTCAAGATCCTTATATGATAATACCAGACAATTCAAATCGGGATATGGGGCGAGTAGTAATTCTCATTTCAGAATCTAAGGAACACCTCATAGTCGATAATATCCAAGTTAGAGGTATCAAGCTCCAAAATTGTGAAAATATTGCTTTTAAAAATATAAAAGCCAAAAGGTTGGAGTTAGAAAAGTGTTCTAGTAGTGTTATCCAAGATATTAAGATTAAAAAAGAACTAAAAATTTCAAATTCTATTGACATTTCACTGGAGAATGTGGAAGCAGGAAGCATAACAGAAATCGAATCACATAATATATCGCGAGTAAATTGCACGATTACGGGTTGGATCTTATGGTGAGATCCTACTTTTTTAGACTGTATTAATAGTTCTTTTTTCCAATTGTATGTAAATAACTCATATCCATCCAAATACCCTTTTCTGTAGCCAATTCCATTACTTCTGCCAAATGTTCTTCTTTAAATTTTTCAAAATCGTCCATAGAAAGTTTGTTTATTAAACCACGAAATCCACCGTTCATTACTATGTACCACCAAACAGAGGCGTTCCTGAGGTTTTGACCGTCCTTAACGCATTCACATGTTATATCGCATAATCCCACATCTTTAAAAAGCGAAACGCATTGGTTTTGTGTAGCAATTCGCTTCCAAACCAAGTTTGGTGGCTCAATACCGTAGATTTCAAGGCGTTTAAAGAATAGATCGACAAGAGGAGAAAATGATTTTTCGAAAAAGGTGGACACGAGGATGGTTCCACCTTCTTTGATCTTACTAGCAATATGAACGAGTTGTTTCCTTATATCTTCAACAAAAAAGATACTATAAGCACATACGGCCACATCAAAAGACTTATCCGGAAATTCAATGGATTGCATGTCCATTTCGATGAATTCGATGTTTTTTGCTCTTATATCGTTCATTTTTCTCTTAGCTTGGGAAAGCATACCTTCGGAAAAATCAATGCCAATAACATGTCCTTCTGGTAATTTTGTAGCCAAAGCAATTGCCACATTTCCAGTTCCAGTAGCCACATCAAGCACGCGCTCGTGACCTTCTAGATTCAATAATGAAGCGATATAATTAGCACTATCGTCGAAGAACCACATATTTGGGTTATCGTATCCTTCAGCAATAATGTTGAAGGTTTTTCTATACATTTGCTTATATTGCTGCTCTTTCATTGTTATAGAGATCATATCTTTAAAACGAATTAATTATTATGGTTTTATTGAATTGATTTCTACTTCAATATAATAATACTCGTGGTATTCTTGTAATAATTTTACATTAATAGTTCTATCCAAGCCTGAAACAGCTAAGAATATAATTGGGTAAAAACTAAATATTATATATCTAGAAGTCGCAAAACCCAGAAATATTTGAGCATAGCAAAACAATACAAATATACCAAATATAGCGAACCAGCGTTTTAATCTTTTCAAATTATTCAAACAGCAAAGAGCAATGATCATAGGACTCCAAACACCAATGAGCCAATCGTAAAGCGCATTGCCATTTAATATTTCGTTTATTCTCATATCCCAAAAAACTAAAAACATTCCGATGGAACCGTAATCGCTATTGTTGTAAGATCCATGCCAAGATGTCTCTATAACGGGAATGGGAATTACAATAAGGCGTAATAAGAGATAGGCACAAATTCCAGGAGCAAAATATTTAGTATTTTTTAATAAAATATTTCCCATGTTTTTAATATTCCGTGGGTCTTGATTTATCATTATTTCATAAGCTAAAAATACAGGAATTGTTCCAAGAACGATCTCTTTCGTTAGAGTTCCAAATAATAAACAAATTAGAAATCCTTTTTTTCTTCGAGAAAAAATGCAAAAAAAACAGGCCATTAAGAAAAATCCAGCAGGAAAATCAACAAAATATACGAAAAGAAAGGCAGCGTTGATAAATCCAAGATTATATGGACCTAAAGATATCAAGCTTGCTTCTGGAATATAACTTAGGAATATGAACAATAACAAACCTATTAAACTAATGAATTTTCTAAATTTTAACCGGAGGGTCAGGTACAATAATATTCCCGTAAAATAAACAGAAAAGAAAATAATAATAGCGTAGCTCGTTTGTAAGTCAAAAGGTAATATCCCCGCTAAAATTGGTATTAAAGGTCTATAACAAAATGGAGCAACAATTTGTCTTTTAAATAAGGAAGTAATGTCCCTTGACATCATCAAATACATATCCCAATCGAGAAAACTGTTTTGATAAACCACATAAAAAGGAGTAAGGATTCTCAGTACTAATAAATAAATAAAAAAGGCCGAAAATGCAACGACTTCTACGCGATACTTATATATAATTATCGCTAATTTTCGAGCGATAATGTAATATGATGGTTTAGCTCTTTTTGAGATATAAATAGTTCCTAAAAGAATGAAAAGTACACAAAAAATATTAAAATGAAGATTAAAATAACTAATAGTAATAAATGGAGCAAATGAGCCACCTATCTCATGATATACTCCGAAATACAAGAACGGAGAGAGAATGAGAAAAATTGCACTTCCGATTCCTAAAGAAAGAATTTGCCTCCTATCGAGTGTTCTTAATTTTACGATCAGTACAATGATTAATACCAATGCAATAATCTGAGGTATTATTTGAAAGAGACTAATAGGATCAAAAGAAATGTAGGATGTTCCGCTTCCGTCTAAAATGAAGAATATTCCACAGAAAAAATACATACAGAATAATGGAGTATAGCTATAAAAATTGATTGATATAAAGGTTGGTATGAAAAATTGAATGATCAATAAGATAGCAAGAACTAAAAAAAGCATTCGCATAAAATAGATTGAAGATTCAAGTTGATTTTTCCTCAAGGAAACTTTCTTTATCTTATTAGATTTATAGGGTTTTTTGGATAATTGAAAAGTAATAACGAGCGTGATAATGGCGTAAACAAGTATCATTAGAAGGTTGGCCAAGAAAATATAAGATATAAAAAAATTTTGATTTACAACGCTCACAAAAAGAGTTATACTAAAAGTAATCAAGAATAAAATGGAAGTCACGATTCCAATGATTAATATTTCCTTTTTTTTGAATTTATTAATCCTTATGGTAAGCAAGACTAATAGAATTAAAGCAAAAATCATAAGTATTATATGATATTGAGGATGAAATTCAAAATACAATCCATATCCATAATAGATATGATAAAAAATAAGACCATAAAACATATAGCCTACAAACCCACCATTAAAAATTTCAAAATAAGTTGGAACGATAAATAATTGTATAATAATGATAGTACACATAAACACGAGAAAAAGCCTCACAAAACCATTCTCTCCTTTAAAGCTCATTTTCATTTTTTCTTTTAACTTTGATTTTAACATATCGAACATATTACCTCTTTTCAAGTATAAATAAAAAATAATTAATTTATAAAGGAATGATGGTAAAAAGTGAAGTATTAGATTATCTTGATAAAAATAAAATTGAACTTGATTATTGAATACATTTCATTTTGTCCCTTATAACGATGATTATTTCATAATATTTATTCAATTCTTCGTGAAAAAAGACCCGTTTCACGATCTTTAGTTATGATTTAAATTCTTTCTTTATAATTCAATTTACTTTCTTGCTTGAAATACAAAAGTTTTTTCAATAATAAGATGAATATTTTAATAATACGAGACGAAAGAATAAAGAAATTCGAGGTTAACGATTATATCGATGTTAGATTGGAAGGAACGGAAATTACTATCTATTTAAACAAGTGGGAAAAATTATTCCAATGCAAGTGCCTTGCATTTAATTCTAAAGAGAAAGATGGTGATATAAACAAAAATATTCAATCCATAGACGATTTAGAATATCTTGAAAAGACTGGCGATGATTCTAATGCATTAATTAATTCAAGGATTAATCCAGAAGACGAGTTTTGGGGGTATTGCTCTACATTACAGGCGTGGGCGGAAAACGATTACGACACGCGTTTACTTCACAGTAATTTTGCCTTTCCCTTGCTAGAAAAACTCTCAAGTATAGGAGATCCTATGGCAAAGAAGGTATTAAAGGAAGAAATAATCCGAAGAGTGGAGGAAGGTAACAAAAATACAATCTTATTCTTAATATTAAAGAGTTACTTTTATTATCTTTCAGAAGAAGAAATAAATAAATTGCACGACTCTGCTAAGACTCCAGATATCGAGTTATTATTATTTGCAAAGAAAAATAAAGCCACCCATAAAATTTATTTGAACTTTAACCAAGTTAGTCAGAACATCCCTCTTGCGAGATGGGGAGTGATTAACAACGCTCCAGCAAGATTTTATGATAATTTTAGAAATGTACAGAAATATGAGGAACTTGCCAAATTAGGTGTAGAAAAAGAGGCTCCAGAAAGTTTTTATGAATATTTAGATATAATAAAAAAGGGAGAGAAGCTAGCAAAGCGGGGTTTGGAACTTAAAGCCCCATCTTATTTTTACGAATATTTTGAAAAGTTATTGATGGATGAAGAGCTTGCAATAGTTGGATTAGAGAACGAGGCCCCCAGCGAATTTTATAGATACTTTGATAAAGTTAAAAAATGCGAAAAACTTGCAAAAATTGGACTTAAACGCAAGGCACCTTATACTTACTATGAGAGTATTAACTTCTACGAGAATAACGAAAATCTTGTTCTATTTGCTTTAGATAACGACGCTTCTAAACATTTTTATATGAATTTTAATAAATTAAAATTTAATCCAGAACTCGCTGAGCTAGGAGTTAAATTAAACGCTACTAAATCATTTTTTTCAAATTTTTTCGAGTTATTGGAGGATGAGGATCTGACAAGATTGGGACTTGAGAATAATGCACCCGATGATTTCTATGAAAACTTTGATTGCATAAAAGAGAATAAACAGCTCGCAGAGTTGGCATTATTAAATCACGCTTCTGAAGATTTTTATAATAAGTTTAATGAGTTGTCCAACAATGTCGAGCTTGCAAGACTCGTTCTAAAGTATTGTGTGGACCAAGAATTTTACAATCATCTTCATAAATATAAGGAGGATCCTGAGCTTATCAAGTTAGGTGTGAAATATGGGGCACCTAAAGAGTTTTACTGGTCCTTTAAAGATGCAGTTAAAAATATAGATCTTGCAAGTTTAGGACTTGAAAACAGAGCACCAGGTGCTTTTTTCCAAAGGATTAGTTATTTTGTCAAAACAGAATCTGAAATAACTAAGTGGGGCGTTGAAAACAAAGCTTCTTATCAGTTTTACGATCAGTTTTTAAGCTTCTGTAAAAAACCGTCTAAAATCAATTCACTAGACTTGTCTAATGAAAAGAAAAAGGATTTCTTAAATAAGTTTTTAAATAAACCTTTTTACACGGAAGAATCATTGAAAAAAGAACTTTTTAAAATTTTAAAAAAGAAATTTGATGATAATCAAGAGTTTAACCTCTTTCAAGTGCAATATAATGGAGAAGGAGGCGATTTGGGCATATCTAGGAAAGTGGAAAGCACATATATGGATAATAATGAACTGGTAAGATTTATTGATGAGCAAAAGTTTTACATTGAAATTTGGAACTCCAAAAAACCTAATACTATATATCACCTTGATAAAAACCGAATAACTCAAGAAGAAATTCAACTTACAATGGAGAAATTTCAATTCATTTCTAATTTTATAAATATAATATTAAAAGAAGAAGGGTACATATGTAAAAATGAGCATTTTGGAGGTTTTGGGCTTGGTAGCAAGGGTTATTTTATGAATTATAACATTTTCTGTCAAAAAGGAGACATATGGCTTCGCTTGGAAATATATGATAAATTCAGGGCTTAACTCAAGTAAGGGTGAATTTCTTTTTCATTAAATATTTCAATAATTTTTTAATTTATGATTTAAAAAAATTATTTATTAATTCGTTTCTATATATAACAATATTGATTAAACTAAGAAAATAATTACCATACAAGCATATAATTATTTTCTAAAGTAAATGAATTCAAGAACTTAGAACTTCTTCTTAGTGAAACTTTTCAGGCTTAAAAAATAACATGCCATAAAAACGACAAAAAGAACAATAAGTACAATTATTTCTTCTACCATAATACTTCTATTTTGGTATTTCGCTATTAAATCGATTGTTTTACTCGTATTTAAAATCATCTGGT
>JAEOUI010000453.1 GCA_016839425.1 Promethearchaeota archaeon | reverse complement strand
GCTGTATTTACAAGGAGTAAAAATCGAATCAATCGAATCGAGAATTTTTGCTTTTAATTTCACGCGTCCACAATCGATGTACTTATAATCGTCGTAAGTTCCCCCCCAATCTTCTGGATTCTTGATGTATCGCACGAAAAATTCGAATCCTTTGTACATTCCTTGGTGTAATTTCCTGCTTTCACAGGCTAAGAACTTATCGTAAGGAATATTCGAACCACCAACCCTCCAGTCGTAATGAACTTGAAATTCCTGTTCGTTATAAGGCCTGCAAAAATTTTCCTGACTTAATAAAATTTCCTTAAAGCTTGATTGAAAGCGGAGGCTTTCTTTAGTTCCGTAAACAACGAGATCTATATCAGATTGATCTTTATTCAATCCCACCATTGGAGATCCCGAAATACCGATAGATCCTCGTGAAATTCCACCTTCAGAAATGAAGAGTTCACAGAGCTCTAAAGAGCACTTTTCTAATCGGGATAAGTTGTCCTTTCGTTTCAAATCTGCGTAAAATTCCCTTGGAGTATAGATCTTGAGAATATCATCGGTTTTTACACCTTGGAGCTCTAAACCGAGTTGATCCGAGAAAAAGAGATATTGAGGATAATTTTTTTTTAAAAATGTTGTCCTTTCTTCGAGGTTGTAGATTTTTTTGTACTTGACACCGTCTTTTAATCTATCTCCGATAGGATCTGGGTAAAATCGAACGAAACAGATCTTTCGATCGGGGGGATGTAGCAAGCCCTTCACATCGAAAAAAAGGTGCTCCTTTGTCTCCAAATAATCTCCTTCTATTCCTTTGACAACATCCATTTTCTGATTACTTGTTTTTTTAGTAAGTAATAAAATTAAAAATCAAAAATAAAGAATTCACATTTAAAGGATTCATTGATAGAAGGAATTAAAAAAAATTTCGATAAATTAGATGGAGGTGATAATTTTTCAAAAGTTCAGTTTTTTACCAAATTGATTTATAAATTCTGTTTTCCTTTATAAATTCATAAAGACAATTGGTGAGTACTATAAAAGTTCGTATATGTTTATCGTGTCAAGAATATTTTCAATATGACGATAATGATATGTTTTTTGAAAGGAGGTTCAAATTATTTGAAAAAAGGCACAAAGGTAAGGGACACTCCTTAGTTGATCAAGACATTTCTGAGCTTGCTGGATCTGTTACCGCTTACATACCAGATTTATCTGAAAAAGAAATAAAAAAAATTACTAGCTCCAAAATTAAAAATAATGTAAATAGAGTTTCAAATAATAATTTACCACTCTTTTCAATTATAGGAGGTTTAAATTTAATTCTTGGAAGTTTTTTTGGATTTATTTTTTTACTTTCAATTAACGGTTTGTTAGAACAGTATGGAGAAGAGTTAAGTGAGTATAACATTGATATTTCGCTATTTTATGTTCAAATCGGAACAACCTTGCTTTTAGGAATTAGTGCGATTTGTGCTGGATTCTATTCTTATAAAGATCGTCTTATTGGAGGCATAATTTGTATTGTAATAAGCATCGTAGCAATTGTAGGCTTTTTTATTACTATCGGACATGTTGATATGACTTCGGTTCCAGATGGAAAATTAATTCCGGTATCATTAAATGATTGGGGTTTTGGAATTGATCCATTTTTTATCCTAATTGGCGGGATTTTATGTTTATATTCCTTAATAAAACCAAAGACTCAAGAGGAATATTTTGAAAATTTGAAAAAAAAAAAGGAAAATAATACAGAAGAAATAAATCGTGAAAAGCAAAAGAAAAGGGAAGTTGAACTTAAAAGAAGGTTGGGTACCAATTTCATTGAAAATTAAACAAGAATTAACATTACATTCAAGATAATTTTCTTCAGTTAATTAATAATTGAATAAAAGTAATGGTTAAATAATATTTATCTTGGTTTCTTTGATGTTATATCATATTTTAAAGGCGTTTTTTCATCATTGATATAGCGATCACTATTTATTGGAGTTTAAGTCATCTAATGAAATAAAAGAATAAATTTATTTTATAATTGAAATTAGAGCCTTAATGCCTTTTTTAAATCCTTCTCTTTCTTTTTTTGTTTTTTCCAATTGATTTCTTCTAATTCTCCGTCAGTGTAATTATCTGGGTTTATCAATTCAGTTTTTAAATAATTCTTTCGTTCTTTGTGATTTAAATCAATTGGAACTGGAATTACTTCTTTTTCATAAATTTCTGGTTTTGAAACAATACATACAATTCCTCCAATTATAAGTAAAATCGGATCAACGAAAAATCCTAAAGCATTTAAGTTTATTGGTACAATCTCACCTCCAATCGCCGTAAGATCGATATATCCAATAGTAATAAACGGACCAATTAGAGCAATTACACCAAGAATTATACAAATTATGCCTCCAATTTTTCGGAACTTAAACGCTAGGATCGCACCGCAAAGCGCTCCCAAGCCCAAACCAATGGTACTACCAATTTTTAATTCCAATAAAGATGGGTCAACACCAAGAGATTCCAAAGATTCTCCGTAGAAATGTACCATCGACACTATCTGTTGAAATTCTCCATACAAAATAAATCCTGCAAATAAAAGCATGATAGCTCCAATCAAGGTGATTCCAGGTCCAATATTAGATTTGTAGGATATGATTCTTCTTTTTATTCTTTCCACCATATTTATTATCAAAATGAATTTTTAAATATTAATAAAACGAATGTATTTTTAAATCTATATGGTAAATTATTGAAATATCAAGGTGGTAAATTAAAGAGTAATCTATTTGGGTCTCTTGGATTTTATCTCGTATTTTGGAGGGGTTTTTGATTTAGGAATGCTTCTTGCCATTTGTTGGAGTTGTTTCCTTTCTTTCTCAAATGCTCTCCTTTCTTTTTCCAGTTTTTCCCGTTCCTTTCTGATCTGGTTCTTTTCGTCCTCTATTTGGCGCTTTTCTTTTTCCAAATCCTTAACTTCGTTCCTATTTCTCGCTTCAATCTTTTTCAACTCGTTTTCCAATGTCTTATACTCGTCGTTTAGTTGCTTGATGTCGTCTTGCATGTTTCGTTTTTTACTCTCCAAGTCGTATTTCTTATCCTCCAATTGAGGGACCTTCTTTTTTAAGTCTTTTAATTGGGCCTCTTGGCGCTGTTTTTCTCGTTCTAGATCCCTTACATCCTTTTGAGCCCGATCTTTCATCCTATTTAGGTTATCCATTTTTTTATCTATTACTCTAGCCTTTCGCGCCAAGTCTTCGTCCTTGTTGCGTAACTTAGATTTTTCGTCCTCAATCTTTCTCTTTTCGTTTTGTAGGCGGTCTTTTTCTTGAGCGATTTGTCTTTTCATGTTATTTATGTCATTATTCAGATCGTCTCTCTGATTTTTTAAGTCCTTGTACTCCTTTTTCATGTCTATTATGTTCGATTCTAAATCTCCTATGTTCGATTTAAGTATTACTTCTGTTTTTTCCATTCGAGGGATTTTCGTCTTGATCTCCTTTATGCGCGTTTGGGTTTTTGCCCTTTCTTGTGCTAAATATCGTTTTTCGTTTTCAACTTCCTCACGAAGACGAGTTAATTCTTGTCGATATCGATCGATTTCTGCATTCTTTTGGTCAAGTTCTTCGTTTTTACTTCGAATGATACTGCTATATCGCCTTTTTTCGTTATTTATCTGATTTTTTTGTACATCAAGATTTTTCTGAACATTATCAAGTTGTTCTAAAAGTTCCTTCCTTTGCGAGATCAAGTTTCGTATTTCCATTTCCCGTTCCTTTCTTTTTTTCTCGAGATCGTTTAGATTTCCCTGGTAATGCTCCATTTGTCTTACGACTTTTTCCCATTCTTCTCGTTCCTTATTAAGTTTCAATCGTTCGTCTCGGATTTTCTTTAATAACTTTTTATCAGCTATATCCACCAGTTCTTCCTTGGGAACTTTATCAATAACTTCAGTCTTAGGAGGGAGTTTTTCTTTCATGATCAAGTCTAGTTTGAAAATGCATTCTAATAATAATATAATCTCGTACCCGCTTAAAAAAATTAGTTGGTATGAAATTTAAGGTTATTTTAAAAACTCTGATATTAATTAATAGACAAAATAAGCTATTATTTATATAGAAGAGATTCGTTCTATTATTTATTAATACAAGAATTTAAATCTAGCATATTATAAAAAGAGGTTACAATTGTTTTATGAATTTTGACGAAGAGCCCGAAGATTTTGAAGACGAAGATTTAGAATGGGACGAAGAAGAAGAGCGTATTAGTTCAAAAACGCCAAAATCTAGCACATCTGGAAAAAAAATTACAATATATTTCATGTCAACTATTGGACCAGGAGAGAAAAAGGAAAAATTGAATATCAACGACGGAAACTTGGTTAGGGATGTTAAATTAACCGTTGGAAACTTATTTGCATTAAATCCTGAAGATTTTCACCTTTCAACCGGCGGAATTACGCTTGACGAAAATAAACCTTTGGCAGAATACAACCTTTCTAACGGAGACGATGTCCTTTTGATTCCAGCAAGCGTTGCTGGTTATTTTTGAGGAATTCTCGAAGGTATTAGCACGATTTCGTCGTCATCTTCCAATTGATAGTCCGAAACCAAGAGATCTTCTTGAAGAATTACACCACCAGAAGTTAATAAGAATTCTTCGATATCGTAATCAAACAACACACCCAGATCCTCCTTTACATTTTTCACGGTGTCAACAGAATCAACGATAATTATTTTTTTCATTTCTCCTGGATCAACAAGCGAGATCACATGAATCCTGAATCGATCTCCTAACATTACCGTATCTGAAGGTGGAACATACGAGATCTCAGTATTATTTGTTTCTTGTTGTTCTACCATACTATTAAGTAGTAAATTTCGCTCTTCCGTATTAAAATAAAGTATATCTCTAATTAACTCGAATTTTTCCATTTGTGTTAGTGTTAACTTTTCAATTTTTTCCATTTCAGCAGGTTCTAACTTTGAAAAAATAACATTACTTACGAGGGGAAATTCTTCGTGCATTTGATCCGAATCTGTGTATTCTTGAACATATGGTAATAGCTCTAAATAATCATCTAGTAATTGTGTTTCTGTTTTTTCAACAAAAACAGTTTTAGACGCTTCTATCGATTTTTGAACGAATTGAGTAGGTTCTGGAAGATGCTTCTTTTTAAATGTTTTTTGATTCGATCTTAATGGTGACTCAATGACATAATATAGACTACCCGCAGAAATTGCTGTCATGCTTCCAATAACAATGAAATTAACTATAGGGAAATAAGCTGAAAATAATAAAACATATACTATAAGCGAAACAACATAACTAAAAGTTATCCCTAAAATTTTATATTTTTTTTCCATGATGCGACTCAGTTTTATCGTCACCTATCCCATATCCGTTTGATAATAAAAATTCCTTTGGAACGATTTTGAAGGTTTTAGTTGATCGAACTTTCGACAATGTTTTTTACCTCCTTGTATCTGTCTTGATCTATTTTATACAAATTTCTCGTTTTTTCTTTCTCGATATTCAGCATTTTTAAATCCTCTAAAACATTCAAGTATTTTTTTACGATATTGTGATTTTTTTTTAATCCTTCAGCAATGTCCGTGACTTTAATTGGTTCTTCGCGTTCTCTCATAAATTGTATTATTTCTTGAACGATATCCATCTTAAAAAAATAATATAATTTATCGAGTTTTGGATCTGAATCGTAAGTAAAAAATATTCTTCGATTCCCAACCTTTCGAGAACGAATAAATTGAAATTTCTCTAAAGCCGATAAATGCCAAAGGGCTTGATTCGTACCCACATCTTGTTCTTTTATAATTTCGTTGATATTGATCGCTGGATTTTTTTTGATAAGGTTAAGGATCTTTTTTCTCGTAGTGTTTTCCGTGATGTTGTTTTTCATAAGCTTGGTTCCCGGAACGATCTGCTTTTTCTTGATCATCGATTTTAAAATCAATTCAATCTTGTTTCTATTGATAAATTGGTTTGTTTTTAGCCTGTTATTAATGAAAATAACGATGTCTTTAATAGAAAAGAACGCTTTCTTCGACAAATATTCTTTTACCAATTCAAGAACAGCAGCTTCTTCGGAAGTAAGAGCATCAACGGTCATAAAGATTCGAAATATTAAAACATTTAGTAATTTGAGTAAAATACTCCTTTACTAATATTATATCTTATTTGATATGTATATTTATAGCACATATAATATATAAAATATCCTTGTATCCTTTGATGTCGAACAAACTGAAAAAAACTTAAACTTCTTTCCAAACGATTTTTTAAAACCATTTTGATATCATTTAATTAACAAAAAAAAAAAACAATAAAGAAGTGAATTGTATGAGTTATGACGATTTTGACGAGGATTTAGAATTTGACGAAGAACCAGAAGAATCGGCTCCTTCATCTATTAGCTCAAAAACTCCTGCATCCAAAACACCGACGGCGGGCAAGAAGATCTCGATCTTTTTCATGTCAACCATTGGACCTGGAGAAAAAAAGCAAAAACTTACCGTTAACGACGGTAATAGCGTAGGAGACGTAAAGAAAACGGTAGGAAACATTTTTGGATTGAACCCAAACGAGTTTCACCTGTCCTCGGGCGGGGTGACGATGGACGAAGGCTCTGCGTTAAAGGATTACTCCGTTAACGATGGAGACGACGTGCTCTTGATTCCCGCAAGTACCGCAGGATTGATGTAAATTTAGATAAATTCAATCTATACCCAAAATGTTTTTTACTTCTATTTTTTTATTTTAGAACTTAATATTAAATATTTTAAAAAAAAGTGATTGTAGTGGAAGAAAAATCGGATTTTTTCAGCGAGGATCTGACCTCAGAAGAACGAGTGTTATACAATAGGCAGTTCAGGTTAGAAGGATGGTCCCAAACGATCATTAAAAATTCAAGAGTTTTAATAGCGGGCGTAGGGGGATTGGGATGCGAGATCGCAAAAAATTTAGCCATGCTAGGCGTTGGACAGCTTGATTTGGTGGATTTAGACATCATCGAACATTCTAACCTTAACAGACAAGTATTATTCACAGATGCGAGAATGGGACAGCCTAAGGCAACAGCAGCAGCTAAAATGCTCCAAAAAATCAATCCAAACATTATCATAAAAGGATACGCAACCTCTTTAGAAAGATTGGATCCGTCCATTTACAACGCAGCAGATGTAATCGTCGGTGGTTTAGACTCGATGAATGCACGACTTAACTTGAACGCCCAAGCAGTACGATTTAAAAAGCCTCTGATTGATGGGGGCGTTTCAGGATACCACGGCCACCTATATACAATTTATCCTTACGAAAATGCATGCTATGAGTGCAATCCACTTCCCCCAATAGAGGATGACGAGATGGCAGCTTGCACCGTCGTTGGCATCCCACGAAAGCGGATTCATTGTGTTTTTAAGGGAAACATGGCATTTCAAGATAAATTCAAGAAAGATCCCAATCCGACTAAAGTAAAAGATATCGAATTCATTCAAAAGATCGCAAACGATCTTTGCGAAAAGCACGATTTTCCGCCTCCTTTTTCAATAGCTGATGTAGTAAAGATCATAGACAGACACGATCCAGGGATCATCACAATAAACGCCATCATATCTGCAATGCAATCTCACGAAACGATAAAGATACTTCATTGGTTGCGAGGAAACAACGCTTTAGGAGAGCCTAATAAGGCATATACCATCTTTAATGGAATGACTATGAAGATGTATTCGATAGAGAAAAAAAGAAAGGTTACTTGTTCTCAATGTGGCGATCAAGTCGTAAGAGAAGTGGTGAATGTTGGACGCAAGGAAAACGCTCAATCCATAGTTGATGCACTCATTCAACGTGGATTCGATATAGACCCTGAAATGGCACCTACCCTCACCACGATCGATTTTAACGATGTAAGAGAGATAGACCTCGAACGAAGCGTGAAAAAGAATGGTTTAAGGGACCTTGAGCTTGTTACGGCCTCTGGTTTCCAAAAAGGGCAAGTACTTATTACCCTTAAAATCGAATGAATTTTTTTTAAGAAACACGACTTATTAATAATTATAATCCTGTCTTTATAGACGCGATTTTTGTCTTACAATTGGTAAGTTTTGCCTAATGCGTTTATATACGGTATCATAATT
>JAEOUI010000452.1 GCA_016839425.1 Promethearchaeota archaeon | reverse complement strand
TAGGTTATAATTATTATTTCGATAGGACAGGAAAGAGGATAAGATATGGTAAATCTGGGACTCTTGATGATGGTGTTCCAAGAGCTTTCTATAGCGAATATGAAGAAGAAATTGGTAAAATTTTTAAGAATAGAGATTATGCTAATACTGTTATAGATTTTGAATTTAAACCAGAAAAAACGGGATTTAATCATTTTTGCATGTGCATGGATTGCTTGACCATGTTTAATGCTGACATTGGAAAGTACCCATTGCATTATCTAAATCAAAGAGTCGGGAGAGATCCCAGAAAATGTAGAATTTGTTCTAGTACTAATGTAAAAACTGACATGAATTTTTTTAACAAGTGTCCCATCTGTGGAGTTGGTTTCATGCCCTTATTAAACATGGATTATCTTACCCCACCTCAATTTGGACAGGAAAAGTTTGAAGAGTTGAGAAGAAAGGAATTAGATTATGAAAATCAAGGAGTTGTTCAAGAAGAAGCCAAGGTATTAATTTTATTAGAAGATTTAAATATTGGTAATTATAGATTTATAAAGGTCCAACAAAAAGAGTCCTTGTGGCACAATACTGAAGCATACAATCACTATAAAATTGACGGAGAGGGTCACATCACGGATCTCCGTCTTTCCTGGGAAGAAGATTCAAAAGTCCTGAAAAATATTCCAATAGAAATATGTTCTTTATTTCGTCTTGAAGAATTATATTTGCCTAACCATTACATAAAAAAAATACCAAAAGAAATATCTCAACTTAAAAAGCTAAGGGTTCTCCACTTATGGGATAACGAAATCGAGGAATTACCCCATGCTATCGGCGAGCTTTTATTTCTTGAGGACTTGGACGTACATAATAATCAAATTTCAGAATTACCCGATTCTTTCAATAATTTAACAGCTTTAAAAAAATTAAACTTCGGAGAAAACCCATGCCCAAGTGATTGGAGATGTAATCAATTCACACACATTCCCGAATGCATTGAAAACTTGAAATCGCTCAATACTATATATTTTTCGGGAAATTACATTAAATCAGTTCCCAATTTTATTGGCCAATTAAAGACCCTGAAAACCCTATATCTATCTTCCAATAAGATAAACGAGATTCCCGATTCGATTGGAAATCTAACATCTCTTCGCCATTTAGGATTGGAATCAAATAAATTAACGACCCTTCCAGATTCAATCGGCAATCTAAATTCCCTCCAATATCTAAGTTTAAATTCCAATAAATTATCTTCTCTTCCGGATTCAATTGGAAACCTGACATCTCTCCAATCCTTAAGGGTGGAAAAAAATAAATTATCTTTTCTCCCGGATTCAATAAGGAATTTAAAGAACCTTAAATCAGTTGAATTAAACGATAACGAGTTTGAACGCTTTCCAGAATCGATTTTAAAATGTACTTCGCTCCAATCCTTACATGTAAAGAATAATAATATAACGGAATTGCCTCCAACGATTTTAAACTTCCCAAACCTTTCTTGTCTTAGCTTGAAAGGAAATGATATCGACGAGAAAGGATTAGTCTTCCAAAAATTGAAATTAAGAGGCGTAAATATTGACAGGAGATAATTTTACCATTATATTTTATAAACTTCTAAGTAGTTTTATGAAACAATATTATTCTATAATAAGATATCTCCCGATAATCGAGGAGAATAGTCTTTAGTATAGATTTTAACACCTCTTTCTTCCATTTCCGCAATAATATCTGGAAAAAGCGCGATATTTTTTTTATCCAAGCACAATATTTCAAGTTTTTTCAATTTAACAAATGAATTAGGGAGACTATTCAAGGGGTTATTTATTAGATATAGATCTACGAGCGAAGGAAGTTTTCCTATTGAGTCTGGGAGTGTCGTTATTTGATTATCATTTAAATTTAACCTTGCAAGATTTTTCAATTTAAAGATAGTATCTGGGAGGGTTTTCAATTGATTACTTCCTAAAAATAAACCCCTGAGCTTGTTAAGCCTACTAATGGTCTCCGGGAGCGTCTTAACTTGATTTTTTGACAAGGATAATGCTTTCAGCGAAGAAAGATCCGTAATAACTTCAGGAAAATTTACAAATTCGTTTAATTCTAAATCAAGGCTTTCAAGTGATTTCAAGCGCCCAAAGGATGAGGGAAGATCGGACAATTTATTCTCACCTAATCCTAAGTCTTCTAGGGAGGAAAGCTGGCCAATTGATTCGGGAAGGTTTGATAGTTGGTTATCTCTTAAAGACACCCTTTCTAGCGATAAAAGGTTTCCAAATGAGTCGGGAAGGCTTGTTAAATTATTATGTCGCAAATATAATTCTTTAAGAGAGGAAAGTTCGCCAATTGAATCGGGGAGATTTGTTAATTCATTTTTAAGTAAATTTAAAAACCGAAGTGAGGTGAGTTTACCTATAGTTTCGGGAAGTTCAGTCAATTTATTCCTTCTTAAATTCAATTTCTGAAGTGATGATAGCTTTCCAATGGTCTCCGGGAGAGTCGTAAGTTGATTATCTCTTAAGTTTAAGCTTTGGAGCGAAGAAAGCTTACAAATTGATTCAGGAAGGGCGGATAGTTTATTTCTGAGCATAAAAAGTGCTCTTAGGGAAGAAAGATTAACAACAGGTTCAGGGAACTGGGTATATTTATTAGATGTCAAGTCGAGGGCCTTGAGCGATTTTAAGTTCCCAAATGAGTCGGGTAGACTGCTCAAATTATTACCCAATAAATTTAAAGATTCAAGAGACGATAATAACTCTATGGATTTTGGTATTCTTGATAACTGGTTTCTCTCTAAAATTAGGTCTTCTAAAGAGGGAATTTGGAACACGGACTCGGGAAAAACAGTAAATTTATTCCAACCGAGATTAATATATTTTAACGATGTTAAGTTAATAATAGATTCAGGGAGGTTCGAAAACCTATTTTTATTTAGATTTATTCCATAAAGCGTCTTTAAGCGCCCTATTTCCTCAGGAAGCGCTGAAATCAAGTTATCGTGTAAGTTTAATTCTTTTAGCGTCGTTAAATTGCCAATGAATTTTGGGATGTTAGAAATCAGGTTATCGTGTAGATCGAGATAAACAAGTGTTTTTAACTCGAACAAGCCTTTTACAACAGAAATGTCCTTGAGTTTTAATCGCGATAAATTTAGCAAATCCTTAATTATAGGTATTTTTTTTTTTCCAATTTCCACCATTCCCGTTGAAATCTCGTAAATATCAATGTATTCGTCTATTAACGATTTAAATTCATTATAACCAAATCCCATGGATTCGTGATCGATTCCGGTAAGCCCTATTATCGGAAGATATATGTTTGGATAATTAGAGATGGTCTTGTAATAGCTATTTATGACCACTTTTTTTAACTCGTCCTTGAGTACGGTCTTAGCAAGGGAATCGCCCTCTTCCGATAATTTTCTGAGCAGTGGAAGTGCTACATCCTTACGAAGTAAATCGACATCGTAGTCATTCTTTACCCACGCTTGGAGATTCACGCACCATGATTTAAAGATTTCTTGTGGAGTGCCTTTAACCTTACTTGATGTAGAGCTACCTTTAATAATCTTGAATTTATCTCCCTTTACATAAATGATACTCTTTTTTCCTTCTAACTTAAGCGTGACGTAATCGTTGATTTTGAACTCTTTTTTTGGATCCATCATCTGTTTATCAACAAGAATTTATGAAGAGTAAAATATGGTGATGTTTATAAATTCATCTGGTAAGCAAGTGAGTAATAAAAAAGAATGAAGGCTCCTCACGGATAAAACTCATATAAAAGCCAAGAATAAGGATCAAAATCGTTATTTGTAAAATCCCAAATACTTGCGTGATTATAATAAACAAGGGCTTCGTTCACGTTTAATAGGTGAGTGCTATTATGTCTCACATAAGTAACAGCAACAAAACGCCCATAGGGATCTGTTTGGGTCTGGTTATCAATGTCCAAATAAACGTGCTTTTCGTGAATTAGAGATGTTAAAAAATCCTTGGCTTCTTGATAACCGGTTTCTCCCGTTTCTGGGGTGTTAATATCGGCAAGGCGTATTCTTTCGTCGAAGTCGTGAGTTATTCCATCGAAATCGTACATGTCGCCATCTACAATGTAAGGTGCCGTTCCTTTGCAATCAATTATTTACTTTAAATTTAATTTTTCATGTTTTTGAAGATCAAGATATAATTTGATTAAAAATTTGAATTGAAATCTATTTGAATAGCATTCAAGCATTTTTGACAAATTTTTTATAGAAATTTAAATAATAGAATTTAAAATTTCCAATTAAAATCCAAAAGGGTATATTTTAATGAAAGATGTTGAATTAATGATACTCTCCCCAACTATAGAGGAAAATCTTGCCGTTCAAAAATATCTCCCAAATTTTAAACCAAAAGAATCTTACGATGAGGGGAGTATTACGATAGAGAATAAAGAATATAAGATCGTCTCCCTAACACCTGGTAAGGAAGGATCCGGGCTCATACAGCAATACTTAGAAGATGCCTTGAAGAAATGGAATCCTCGCTATGTTTTTTTAGTAGGCGTGTGTTGTGGATTTCAAGAAGAAACAAATTTATTTGACCTCATATTACCGCAAAAAATCATTTCTTACTTGTATAAATCCAAAAAGGAAGGTGAGTTTCCCGATACCACTGAACATAAAACTACGGAGGACCTCGTTATCGGGGCAAAGAAGTATTTTGAAAAAAACCATCAAGAAATACTTGGCGAGATTTTAAAAGAAGCTGGAGTCGATCGAGGTTTGAACTGTTATGCCGATGGAAAAATATGTACGGGAGACGTGTTAATCGAAAAGATTTTAGAGGATACTAGTGCATTAGAAAAGATTAAGACCTCTCAGAGGAAATTGTTTGGATACGACATGGAATCTTCAGGAGTGGGATACGCCCTTGAAAAAAAACCAGATATAAAATGGATGACCATTCGATGCGTGATGGATCACGGAACGCCTCGATCTCGGAAGAATTCGAATGAAAAAAAGCTTAATAAGGAATTGGCATCTAATATTGCAGCAAAATTCTGTTTTGATTATTTTAATTATTTGATCCAAAATCGTGAGATTTTACCCCAAAAAGAACAGGGGATAAAAACAAAGACAAACATAAATGCTACTAAGAATAGAAGCGCTCTTAAACTGAATAAGGAAACGGAATCGTACGATGTTTTAGAATGGCTTGAAACGGAAAAGAAAAACATTAGAATTGGAATGAGTTCATTAACCCAAGACAAGATAATCAAGCACACCCCCATTCCCGTTTACGGCAAGGTCGAAGGATTAGAACCCGGGACAAAGCATTTAATCGTGTGTTATGTAGAGACCGATAAAGAATACGAACAAGGAGGGGCTTTAATAGACGATCAGGGGTATTGGAGAATAGCTCAAGTAAATTTAGAATCGTTTAAGCATTTTATTCATTTTAAGATTTTTGACGAATCAAAAAGCATGATTGCAAAGAGCGACCGATTGAGAATATTCAGATGCTCACCCGATTATGAAACTTATGAATGCGAAACTCATTTTGAACTCAAGACGGATAAAAAAAAAGTTTTAATAGGGTTAAATTCCCCAAAAAACGAGGGAACATTTAATCTTGGGAAAATACCCGCGTCCGGTCAAGTTATTGGCTTGCCTAAAAATGGTACTTATTTTATTATTGGATACATATATACTGATCGAGAATATCAACAGAGTGGATCAATCGTAAACGAAAACGGGTATTGGAAAATTGATTTAATCCACCTCGGAACATATAAAAACTTATTGCATTTTAAAATATTTGATCAAGATTTCAAGTTGTTAGCAAAGAGCAGGGACATCATTGTTTATGCAGTATGAGCTGGTACATAAAGGGACATTTTGGAATTATGTCTTATTACATTTGTGATAGGATTATTTAAGTATTTGAAAGGATTAAAACGCGGACTATTTCAATATTACCTTTAATTGTTTGAGCAGTTGGAGAATCTTCTAATTTCAATTCTTTTAAAATTGCATATGCTTGTTGGAATTTATCTAAAGCTTGTATATAATCTGATTTTTCGTAGGATATCATCCCAATGTTATTTAAACTATAAACTATCCCCTCAAGGTCTCCAATCTGTTCCTTTATTTTTAAAGATTCTTGTAAATTTTCTAAAGCTTTGGTTAAATCATTCCGGTTTCTGTAGATTTCACCAATATTGTTCAAAACCGTTGCTTTTCCTTCGAGATTTCCAATTTCATTATTTATCTTTAAAGCTTCTTCAAAATTTTCTAAAGCTTTGGTTAAATCATTTTGGTTTCTGTAGATTTCGCCAATATTGTTCAAAATTGTAGCTTTTGTTTTAGGTTTTAAATACTCATCAAGATCTAATCCTTTTTCG